>JAUIBH010000061.1 GCA_030427985.1 Bacteroidia bacterium
ATTTAAATGGTTAATGAATCCATCTTCAAGGCTAGCCTTGAAGATAACAAAACCATCACTTAACTTTAGGCCAAGTTCAGTCCACTTTTAGTTGAAGATTTACACGATAGTGATGATACTATATATCCAAATGCGGAGGAAAACCCCAATGATGGCATAGACAGTAATTGTGATGGTGTTGCTGAAGCCATTATTTGGTCAGGAGCCGATGACTCGTTCACTAAAGCGGCAAATGCCGATTGGGCCAAAGACCCTGTTGCCCAAGATCAACTTACGGAGAACATATATCTTACACGCTCTACGGAAGGTTATATTACCAATATACAATGGTGGGTAGATGTTATTGGAACGTTTCCAGATGAAACAAATGACCTCCCTTGGGAATATTACGGTAGAAAAGCCCAAAACCCACCTTCTGCCAATGTGGGTGATGCAGAACCAATCGGCGGACCACAAGGAATGCGTTGGGCCATTTTGGAACAAGGAGGCAATACCGCTAACTGGGACAATTTTGACTGGTACGGTGAATTAGGAGACCCTACACATTTTTATAGTCTCAACAATATTGTCACTATATGCGCTCTTTTAAATGATAATGAATCACCCCTAAATATTTTAGATGAATTCGGAATTGATAACACCATTGGAATTCCACAAGAAGCAGAAGATTATACTGCTGGGAATGTTCTTCAAAATTTAGAGAACATTACCTTGGGCGTCTGGTTGGTAGAAGAAGACATCTATTTTACCCTTACTTTTACTGAACTACCCTTCTTGGGTGGTGGAGCAATGTCCTATACAAGATCTACACCCAACAATTAAAATCAACAACCAACCTAAAAAAAGGCCTTGGAGGAATTCAAGGCTTTTTTTGTTCCATTAAGCGATGACTCCTATCACTCCAAAAACAAAAATCCCGACCAAAAACCTTGATCGGGACTCTTTTAAACTTTAGGGTGGAAGACCGGGTTCACCTCGACAGGCTCGGCACAGGCTTCTCACCCTCAATACCGTTCAAAAACAAAAATCCCGACCAAAAACCTTGATCGGGACTCTTTTAAACTTCAGGGTGGAAGACCGGGTTCGAACCGGCGACCTCTGGAACCACAATCCAGCGCTCTAACCAGCTGAGCTACAACCACCATGTAAAGTTGACCTGCCCAAAAATGCTAGTGCAAAATTTTGTTCAGGCGGGTGCAAAAATACTCCTTTGTATTGATTCAACCAAAAGATTTTAATACTTCCTAAGAGGAATTATAACTTTTTTGAAATAGATTTCCATCAGCTGATTTTCTTCTATAAAATGAAGTGATTACGCAAACCTATATTTATGTATAAAACATCGATGAAATGTACACTTTGTCAGACAAAACACACATTTTTTAGCTTTTCACAACATTTAATTCCACAAACACCTACATGAATTTACTTTTACCTCCAGTAGATTTAGAGAAAAATGCCTCAACAAAAAGCATGTGCTTTGCCCCTTAAATTCTTGCTTGGGAAGATAGTCCTATTCTTCTGCATATTCACCATTGCCTACCCCCTTCAAGCACAACTTACCAAAAAGGACAGCCTTAACTATAAGCTAAAACGTTTAGAGTCTACCAACCGGTTTAACCCAAAAGATACAACACACATTAATCTATTGGTGGATCTTGCTTTTTCTTACCAATATATAGATAATGACAGCTTGCGTTCCATAGCAGAACGCGTATTGAAATTTAGTAAGGCCATAGATTATAAAAAAGGGGAAGTAAAGGCGCTTAGCGCCCTTGGCAATCATTATTACAATGCCGGGGACCAAAAAAAATCAATGCCCATATTTGAAAATGCCTTGGCTTTGGCCATTAAAATTGATGATAAAATGGCTGAGCTTGACATTATCAATGCATTGGCCCAAAACTACAGTTTTGAAGGGAATTATGCCGAGGCACTTAATCTCAATTTAAAAGGAATAGATCTTGCCAAGCAAACCAATTGCAATAAAATGCTTTCCATTCTCAACGAGAATATTGCCGGTCTTTATGCAGAGCAAAAGGACTTTAAAAATGCATTGATTTTTTATGATACGGTTCAAAAAATAAACCGCAGAATAGGTGACGAAATCATCGATGCTGAAACCCAAAGCAACATGGCATCACTGTACAAAGATGCTAAGAATTTTGAGCTGGCCATGTTCAACGTTAACCAAAGCATAAACACCTTTGAAAAAAACAAAATATACGATTGGTTGGCCTATGCCTATGAGGTAAAAGGAGACATTTATCTAGACCAGCAAAAATATCAATGGGCCCTATACTGGTTCGATCAGAGCAATATGCTGTTCAAAAACCAAATTGAGGACGATAGGATACGGATTCAGTTATTGAACGGAATGGCCAAGGTATATTTGGGATTGGAAAGAGACAGTCTCTCTATGGTTCATGCTGAAGAAGGACTTCAATTGTCCAAAAAAATAAAATCATTACAAGGGCAAATAGATTGTTCTGAAACTTTATACAAGCTCCACAAAAAGAAAGAAGACCATATTGCCGCCCTATCCTATTTAGAAGTTTTCAAAAAACTGTCAGACTCCTTGTTCAAAGACAAAAACAAGCAAAGCTTGTCGCTATTGGAAACAAAGTTGCATTACGAACAGGAAAAACAAGAACTCATTGAGTCCAATGAAGCGGCACTGGCCAAACAGCGGAATTATATTTATTTCTCCTTGATCATCTTGTTCATATTAAGCATCATCATATTTGTTATACGACATAATGCTAAGACACAGAAAGAGTTAAACAAGGAACTAAAGGAAAAATCAGAAGCCATTAGTGAGCGGGAGGCTCAATTGAACGAAATCAATAAAACCAAGACTAAATTATTTTCCATTATAGGCCATGACCTTAGGGGACCCATTGGTGGGCTTCAAGGGCTGTTAAAACTGTTCACTGACGGAGAGATTACCAAAAATGAATTTATTTCGTTTATCCCCAAACTCAAATCTGATGTGGAAAACATAGCCTTTACCCTCAACAACCTATTGACGTGGGGGCAAAACCAACTTAATGGTGTTGTTACAAAACCTAAAAGAATATCCTTGGATAAAATTGTGAAAACCAATATTCAATTGTTGTATGAGTTGGCCAATAGCAAATCCATAAAAATCATAAATCAATTACCTGAAAATCCACAGATTTGGGCCGATCAAAACCAAATTGACATTGTTGTCAGGAACTTGTTGAGCAATGCCATAAAGTTTACCCCAGACAACGGGCTCATCAATATTGAAGCAAAAGAAAAATCTGGTAAGTGGCAGGTCACAATCCGCGACACCGGAATAGGTATGAACAAAGAAATACAGAAAAAAATCTTTGAAGATTCCTCCAATATCACAACCTACGGCACCAACAACGAAAAAGGTACCGGTCTGGGCCTTTCATTATGCAAGGAGATGATCTTAAAGAACAAAGGGAGAATTTGGGTTGAAAGTACGCCGCGTAAGGGCACCTCGTTTTTCTTTACCCTACCAAAAGCCGAAAGCAAGTACCAAAAAGCCAGTTGATCAAATTAGGTCATCCAGATTGTCCACCGCCACATAGCGCTCTACGGTAAATCCTTCTGCATATTCAACTCCTACAAGTCTTCCTAAATCCCGGGCTCGGTAAATGATACTATCTGTAAAATTTTTACTACTGATAGGCGTTTCTGGTTCTTTGCTGTTTGGATCATAGAATTGCGATTCATAGGCCAAAATAGCTTCATTCTTTCTCTCGATAAATCCAGATACATCCACTACAAAATCGGGTTCCAGATTTTTCCATTGGATGAAATGGTACACCCGTTTTGGACGCCACGGCTCTTGCCATTCATCATCTCCGTCCAATTGGGTATCAATTTTCACCAAACCACTCAAAAAACAGGCGTCACTTACCAATTGACTCCCCTTTCCATGGTCGATGTGCCTATCTTCAATAGCATTGCAAATGACCACTTCGGGGCGGTATTTTCGCACCATTTTTATAATTTCCATTTGATGCCATTTGTCATTGACAAAAAAACCATCGGCAAATTTCATGTTTTCCCGAACTTCCACCCCAAGGGTTTTGGCAGCTTTTGCTGCTTCAGTATCCCGTATTTTCGCGGAACCCCGGGTTCCTAATTCACCGCGGGTCAAATCGATGATACCTACTTTTTTTCCTCTGGAAACTTCCTTGGCAATGGTGGCTCCCGCTCCAAGTTCGGCATCATCTGGATGTGCCCCAAACACTAAAATATCTAATTTCATACGTTTTGTTATGCTGGTACTGTCATTGATTTAACCTGCGCAATGGCCTGTTCCAAATCTTCAATTAAGTCGTCAATTTCTTCAATACCCAACGAAAACCGAATCAAATAATCTTTTATTCCCTGCTTTTCACGATCTTCTGGACTCATCAGGGAGTGTGATGTGGTCACTGGCAACAACATGGTACTTTCCACTCCTGCAAGACTCATAACAGGTTTTATCAATTTCAGGTGTTGAAATAATGCTGGAATATCAATATTGGGCAATTCAAAGGACAGCATTCCTCCAAATCCCTTCATTTGTGATTTAGCCAGTTCATGATCCGGGTGGGTCGTTAAACCGGGATAATATACTCTTTCCACATCCGGATTTCCCTCGAGATATTTGGCCATTTTCAGGGCATTGTCACTTTGGGCCTTAACCCTAATCCCCATGGTCTTTATGCTACGCTCCAGCAACCAAACGGTATACTCGCTCAAATTTCCGCCAAAACAAATAGCGGATTTATGTACAATATTAATATGGTCTTGGGAAGCAGTTACTACACCAGCACTAATATCGGAATGTCCGCCCATATATTTTGTGGCACTGTGCAACACCACATCCACCCCATGATCTATTGGATTTTGATTGATGGGACTGGCAAACGTATTGTCAATCATGGATACCAAGCCTTTCTTTTTGGCCAATTGGGCCACCCCAGCAATATCGGTAATGGTCAACAATGGATTTGATGGCGTCTCCATATAAACCACCTTGGTATTGGGTTGAATTTCCTTTTCAAAATCCTCCACTTGCCATCCGTCGGTAAAAGAGTATTCAATACCATATTTGTTCAGCTGGGTAACCACAAAATGATAGGTGCCTCCATACATGGTCTGTTGAAGGACAATATGGTCCCCTGCTTGCAAAAAGGCCATAAGTGCCGTGCTGATGGCTGCCATTCCACTACCAAAAATCAAAGCAGCCTCGGCATGTTCCAAGGCTGCCAGTTTTTTGCACAACGCCTCTTGGTTGGGCGTATTAAAGTATCTTGGGTAACGTTTTATATCAACATCATCAAAGGCATAGGCTGTCGACATATATAGCGGAGATACAACTCCTTTAAATGTGTTATCCTCCAAATCACCTTCATGAGTGCAGAGGGTATTCAGCCCTTTATTGTTGGATTTCATGTACTTTGCTTTAGGAAGCTAAAGATACGAAACCCGTCATACTTGCACCTGCTTCCATTCTCCTTTTTTGAACCAAATCATGGCAATGACGGCCAATAATACTTCGGCCAGAGTGATGGCAATAAAGACGCCCTTTGCACCCCACCCCAAAACCATGGCAGCCACATAGGCCAAAGGCAATTGAAACAACCAAAAAGAAATCAAATTGATTTTGGTAGGGGTTTTGGTATCCCCTGCTCCATTAAAGGCCTGACTCACCACCATGCCGTAGGCATAGAAGATATATCCTGCCGCTATAACTTGTAAGCAAAGAGCACCATTCTCCACTACACTGGGAGTAGTATTGAACCATGAGATGATGCTTTTTGCAAAAATGAGATAAACCAAAGAGACCGTACCCATAAAAATGGCATTGTATTTTCCTGTTTTCCAAACCGATATTTCGGCCCTGTCCGGTTGTTGGGCACCCAAGTTTTGCCCCACCAAAGTGGCCGCTGCATTGCTCATGCCCCAAGAAGGCATCAAAGTGAACATCATTACACGAATGGCAATGGTATAGCCTGCTAGCACTTCACTGCCAAATTCAGACATAATCCGCATGAGGAAGACCCAACTTGATGTTCCAATCAAAAACTGGGCGATTCCACCCAACGAAACCCGAACGAGATTGTGCATCACTTTAAGATTCAAGACCAAATCTTGCCACATCAACTTGATTTTGCCCCAACCAAAGAACAATATTCCCAATTGGAACAGCACCGCGGTACCTCTACCAATATTGGTGGCAATACCGGCTCCCATTACACCATATTCGGGAATGGGGCCCAATCCAAAGATGAAAATAGGGTCCAAAATAATATTGAGTCCATTGGATAGCACCAAGGTCCACATGGCGATGGATGCATTTCCAGCACCTCTAAATATGGCATTGATCAGGAACAGAAGCATGATGGTGATGTTCCCTCCTATCAAGAATTGGGTATAGCCGTAACCTTCTGTAATCAAATCGGGCTCGCCACCCATTAAGGCCAAGATTTCTTTCGCGAAAATGATGCCCACAATGCCCAACACTATAGAAACCACTACACCTAAACCTATGGCTTGTACGGCTGCTTCCTTAGCACCTTGAACGTCTTTTGCACCAATTCTTCGAGCCACAACAGCGGTTGCTGCCATACTCAATCCGATGGCCAATGCGTAAACCAAGGTTATGACCGATTCTGTTAAACCAATGGTTGCCACGGCATTAACGCTTACTTTGGATACGTAGGCAATGTCTACCAATGCAAAAATGGATTCCATCAGCATTTCCAAAATCATGGGAATGGAAAGCATAAAGATGGCCTTACGAATACTTCCGGATGTGAATTCTGTTTCCTTACCGGATACCGCAATCCAGAAATAATTGATTAGTTTTTTGAATGAAAATGTATTGTTAGATTGTGTCATTTTAAAAGAATTATGCGTAAAACAAAAAGGTAATGTCAACAGACCGAAGAAGTGTTTCGGTTACTATTTTGGCGTGGGGCCAAAGGTGACATCTATAGCGTACATAATTCTTATAACTTCATGATGGAGCAAATATGCAACTTTTTTTTGAAGTAAACCAAATAAGTTAATTATTTGGCATAGTGGACTTTATACCTCCATAGGCTAATTCCACCCAAAATAAAGACCCCAAGCACGGTATACCACACAAAACTGGGGGTTATCACTTGGTCTCCGCTGGCGTAACTGTGCAATCCAACCAAGTAGAAATTCACCCCAAAATAAGTCATCATAATACTGGCAAAGGCCAAAATACTGGCAAAGTTGTAGCTCCATTTACCTCTTAGGCCAGGCACCAAACGCATGTGCAATACAAAAGCATAGATCATAATGGAAATCAAGGCCCAAGTTTCTTTGGGGTCCCATCCCCAATAACGCCCCCAACTCTCATTGGCCCATTGGCCGCCCAAAAAGTTCCCTATGGTCAACATTACCAATCCGGCGGTAAGTGCCAATTCGTTAATGACGGTCAATTCTTTGATGGCCAAGTCCATTCGTTGCTTGTTGGACGATGTGGTAAGAATCATCAATAATAGGGAAACCACACCTAAAATCATCCCAACGGTTAAAGGTCCATAACTTCCCACAATCACAGCAACGTGAATCATTAGCCAGTAACTGTCCAATACGGGCTGTAAATTGGCTATGGCAGGATCCACCCAACTTTGGTGGGCAACCCACAAGAGCATGGAGGTCACAAATGCACTGGCGGCAATGGTAAGTTCACTTTTTCTACCCAATGCCAAGCCTATACCCATAGTGGCCCATGCTACATAAAGAATACTTTCATAAGCATCACTCCAAGGTGCGTGGCCAGATATGTACCAACGCAATATCAACCCAATGGTATGCCATATAAAAAACAGAATGATGGTTCCTTTTAACAAATAGGCGAAGGCATCGAGAAACTTGCGCTCTTTAAAAATCTTCGCAATCAATACAAATAACAACAACACCCCGACCATGGCGTAATACTTGTACAAACGGTTGAACAAATCCAATTTATTGTAGATAATCTCCGTTTTTATCTTGTTTTCTGAAGGTAAAACCTCAGCCCCGTGGTTCAGTTGATTTTGTTTGAAAGCCTCTAACAATCTATCGGCTTGGAAATAATCACCCGATGCAATGGAACCTTGTAAAGTACCCAAATAATAGGGCATGGCATTCCGTACAAAATTGGAGTAGAGCGAATCCTGAATCTGATATTGTCCAGAACGATATTCCACAGCAGAAACCCATTTGTTGTTCTCATCATTCAGCAATGGGAATATCTTTACAATTTGCCCACTCAATGCGATATCAAGTAAACTCAACCGCTCCCCTACTTTTTTAAAGTCCTTTTCAAATTTATTTGGATTGGCCTTGGACGTTGCGCTCTCTAAAAAAGGCTTAAGCTTATAATTTCCCTTGGCATCAAAGAAGTCGGTTGCCTTGACAAACTTCGTGCCATCGGGAACACCAACAATTTTACGAATACTATCATTTCCCTTATCGCCTAAAGCAATGATATCCGCAGCGTACCAAACCCCAGGGTTCAACATCATGGAGAGGAATACTTGATTGGCGGAAAGGTCTTTGTATGTATCATCCCCGCTCAGCTTTCGCAATAATTCCGAGGCAAAGGTATTCACGGGTTTCATTCTACCGTTTTCATCTTGCACGACCAAGGCTCCAAACTTTTCGGCATGCTCTTTGGCTACGGTCGTGGCTTGAATCACGGAGTCTATCTGCGCCTGAGTGGGTAAGGAGGAATGTTCATGGCTTTCTTCCTGTGCATTGACGGATAAAAAAGCAAAGAAAAGTGCAACTGTTGTCAATGCGGCTTTCTTCGCTTTAATTTTTTCCAATAGCTGCTGCAAATCCCTAAAACGAGTTTTACCAAAGAACATAATGCCCATCAATCCAATATAGAGTAGAAAATACCCAATGTAGGTAATCCAAGTGCCCCACCAATCATGGTTTACCGAAAGAACGGTTCCCTTTTCATCTGGGTGAAAACTGGACTGGAAAAATCGATATCCTCTGTGGTCCAGTACATGGTTCATATAAATATCGTAGTCAAAAATGCGTTCATCCTCTACAGTAATCCGACTCATGAATGACGCATAACCTGTTTCCGTTCCGGGATATTTTTCTGCGATAAAATCGTTCAGTTTAATGGAAAATGGCAATTCGTAAACTTTGGAACCGTAGCTCAGGGAGAAATCCAACCCACCTACTTGAATCTTATCCGAAAAATTGGAAGTCCCTTGACCTCCCAACAACTTCACTTCTTTAGTTTCCCCATTGGCAGAAATCGACACCACCAATGCATCTAGGGTAGTTTCTGTAATTTCTTCATCTGGCACTTTGACCACGCCATAACGTCCTTTCACCAAGGGTTCCGGGATTACAAATTGCATTCCGGCCATGTTGTAGAGCGAACGCAATTGCAAAGCTTGAAGAGTGTCTTGCAAGACTTCACCTTGAAACTGGTCTGCCATTCGCATAAAATTACCATCGAAAGGCGATTTTATCTGATACCCCGTACTATCCGTATAAAAAATATTAACGGCGCCATCGGTCTCCTTGTTTAAAGCAAAAAGAATGTTGTGAATGCTAGCCACTTGGCCATTTTCCAGATAATGCTCGTGTCGCTGGCCATTTCCGGCTTCAACAATCTGCAAGTATTCTTTTCCATTTTCATCTGGAATGAGCCCCTCCTCTGCTCCTTCAATAAAATCAACATACGAAATGGTGAATGGTTGTCCATTAAAATCTGACTTCCATGGAAGACTGGAACGGGAGCCTTCAGGGGTGACTATAATGTCATCTTCCAACACCCTTCGCTTGGTTTCGCCATTCATATCACCATCAATGAAAGCAGTCAAATACGTTTTATCCGAAAAAAATTGATTTTCCGTTGCCCCTTCGCGAATGGGCATCATTCCTTCATAGCTAATGTAGCGGGTAACAAAGGCACCTACGATGATTAAAATCCAAGAAAGGTGAAGTGTCAGTACAGGCCACTTTTTCCATTGTAACAACCTGTATCTATATATATTTCCAAAAAAGTTGATTACAAAAAAGACCATAATGGCCTCGAACCAAGTAGCATTATAAATATAAATTCGTGCGGTTTCGGTACTGTACCAGGTTTCCACAAAGGTTCCCATGGCCATTGCCGCAGCAAAAACCAAAAAAAGAACCGCCATAAGTCTTGTGGAAAAAAGGGTCTTTTTGAGAATGTCAATCATTGAATTCCAATCTGCTTTTCAGCTTGCAAAAGTACGGCCTTTTTACAACTTCCTTGTTTTTGAAACTCATAAAAATCCAACAGATTTGTTAATTCTTTGTGCAAGGCATCATCCACTAAATTTGTAGTTTTGCGGCATGCTTTCCATTGTTATTCTAGGAACTGGAACTATTGCAAAACATTTGGCTGGGGCCATCTCCAAAATAAAGGAGGTTCGGCTGGCCCAGATTGTAGGCCGAAACCAAGAGCATTTGCAGTGGTTTTCCAATCTTGCTCCAATAATTGCTGATTTCAGCAAAATAGCAGATGCCGATGTATACCTCATAGCGGTAAAAGATGATGCCATTGTTGAGGTTTCAGATTATCTTTCCAACAAAAAGGGGATTGTGGCCCACGTCTCCGGTGCTACACCCATGGACAGTCTTTCTATGGAAAACCGAGGTGTTTTTTATCCCTTGCAAAGTTTTACCGAAGGTAGACCACTGGATTTTAAAACCATACCTTTTTGTATTGAGGCGAATTGGGAAGCATCTGCAAAAACCCTGAAAACATTGGCGGGTCGACTTTCGGATAATATATACGACATCGACTCCCAACAACGGAAAAAGTTGCATCTTGCAGCCATGTACGTGAGTAATTTCTCCAACTATCTCTATGGTGTTGGCGAAAATCTGTGCTTGGAGGAAGGACTCTCTTTTGATTTATTAAAGCCCTTAATCTTGGAAACGGCAGAAAAAGTTCAAACCATGTCGCCCAAGGAAGCACAAACCGGTCCGGCAAGAAGAGGAGATATGAAAACCATGCAAGCCCATTTGGAGCTTTTAAATGATGAGAAACAAAAAGAAATTTATGCGCTTTTTAGCGAAGCGATAAAAAAGGTATATGAAGAAAAATTATAAAGAACTCCTAAGTAACATTACCACTTTTGTTTTTGATGTGGATGGCGTATTTACCGATGGTACCGTTTTGGTGACCTCAAAAGGGGAACTACTTCGTAGTATGAGCGTAAAGGATGGCTATGCCATTAAAACGGCCATAAAAAAAGGATACAAGGTTTGTATCATTACTGGTGGCACCAACGAAGGGGTGAAAGAACGGTTAAAAGGGCTAGGCGTAACCGATTTTTACATGGGTGCCCATCACAAACAAGAGCCCTTGGAAGAATATTTAGACATCTATAACATTGACCCCAACACCGTATTGTATATGGGTGATGATGTACCCGATATTCCTCCGATGAAAATGGTGGCTTTGGCAACTTCTCCCCAAAATGCAGTTCAGGAAGTGAAGGCCATTTCAGATTATGTTTCCCATAAAAATGGAGGTGACGGCTGTGTACGTGACATTGTGGAACAAGTGCTAAAGGTACGGGGCGATTGGAACGATAATTTCAGTGCCAAGAATGACTAATCCGCTGCAACACAAACTCAACGGGCACAAACTTATTCTAGGTTCTGGGTCTCCCAGACGAAAAATGTTTTTGGAAGAAATGGGATTGGATTTTGAGGTCCGACCCAAATCTGTGGATGAGGTCTACCCAGACCATTTGCAGGGAAAAGAAATCTCCGATTATTTGGCCAAACTGAAAGCCGCTCCGTTTAAAAGTGGACTGCAACCTAAAGAAATCGTAATCACATCAGATACAGTGGTGTGGCATAATGACACTTCACTGGCCAAAGCTGCAAACCGTGAGGAAGCTTTCAATATGCTTCGCATGCTGAGCGGGGATTGGCATGAGGTGATTACATCCGTCTGTTTTACCACTTTGGACACTCAGAAAATGGTGAGTTGCACTACGTCGGTCAAGTTTATGGAATTTACCGAGGATGAAATCAATTACTATATTGAAAAATGCCATCCCTTTGATAAAGCGGGTGCCTACGGCATCCAAGAATGGATTGGAATGATTGGCATTTCAGAAATAATAGGTTCCTACACCAACGTAGTTGGCTTACCCACCCATCTGGTTTACAAAACGTTAATGGACATGGTTTCTTGAGTTGCGATGCGTAACTTTACGAAAACCAAATGTATGAAAAAGAAATATAAGCACCACTTTTCAGCTCTTTTACTACCCTTTTTTCTGATACTTTTGCTTTCCTGTGGTGAAAAAACCAAAGCTCCAGACAAGGAAATGGCCATGGGTCACTCAACTGAAGAAGCGACTCCAACCAATCCCAAAAAACCTCTTTCAGATGATTTTAAAACCTATTGGTATGCTGGTGATGCAGAGATTACATCCTATAAATTGGAGCAGGCTCGATATGGCGAAATACATGAGGGCCACGCTGTTTTAATTTATGTAACAGAACCTTTTTTGCCCGATGCACAGGTGAAAGCGGACGGCGACAATCCCGAAAATGTTTCAGTTTTAAAGCTGAATGCCACCAAAAAATTCTTGACCGGGATTTACCCCTATTCCATCATGGGCAGTACGTTTTATCCGGTATATGACAACCAACACGCCATAAAGACCAGTTTGTCCGTTCAGGAATGGTGCGGACATGTCTATTCCCAGATTAATAATAGAGATCAGTTTGAATTTACCTCCCATTCCTATTTTGAGGGTGAGGCCGACCAAAATTTTTTGCTGGACAAACAAATTCTGGAGAATGAAATCTGGACGAAGGCTCGTATTCATCCAGAGGATTTACCCACTGGAAACCTTAACGTAATTCCTTCGTTGGAATATTTAAGATTAGCCCACAAAGAGTTGAAAGCCTACGAAGCCATCGCTTCATTGTCCTCTGAAAACGGAATTACGACCTACACCCTATCCTACCCTAAATTGGAACGAATTTTGAGGGTTAATTTCACATCAGACTTTCCATATTCCATCGAAAGTTGGTCGGAAGAATCCAAAAGCGGGTTTGGTGAAAATGCAAAAACATTGATCACCAAAGCCACAAAAATGAAGTCCATAAAGACTGCTTATTGGGGTCAGCATGACAATGACGATTTAGTTTTTAGAGATAGTTTGGGATTATAAAAGCCACTTTTGCTGTAAGGAACCCTGTTAAAGATGTTCTAAATAAAATATTCACTGATTTATATATTTCTATATTTGGCACTACCACTAAAACAACCAACAATGAAATACTTTTGGGTTTGTACTCTAGCCATTTTATGTTTTGCCTCCACTATCTCTGCTCAAAAACCCAAAAAACCATCATCCACAGAAATTTATCACGAGCTCCAAAAACTTAATTTTTTGGGCACGGCCCTATATGTGGCGGCACACCCGGATGATGAAAACACGAGATTGATTTCCTATTTGTCCAATCATGAAAAGGCACGCACGGTTTATCTATCACTAACGCGAGGAGATGGAGGTCAGAATCTTATCGGTGCTGAATTACGGGAGCTTCTCGGCGTACTTCGCACACAGGAATTATTGGCGGCGCGACGTGTTGATGGTGGTGAACAACGTTTTTCCCGTGCCAATGATTTTGGATATTCCAAACATCCCAAGGAAACCCTTAAAATTTGGGAGAAAGAAGAAGTATTGGCCGATGTTGTCTGGGCCATTCGGACCCTAAAACCGGATATTATCATCAATCGTTTTGACCACAGGTCTCCGGGGACTACACATGGGCACCACACTTCGTCTGCCATGTTGAGTATGGAGGCTTTTGATATGACCAACGACCCTACTATCTATCCAGAACAGTTGGAATTCACCTCCACGTGGCAGCCCAAACGTATCTTTTTCAACACCTCTTGGTGGTTCTATGGTAGTCCCGAAAATTTTGAAAAAGCCGATAAATCCAACATGATCCAAATGGATATTGGCTCCTACTATCCTTTACTGGGATTGTCCAATAATGAAATAGCTTCCATAGCCAGCAGCCAACATTTGTGTCAAGGTTTTGGCAGATTGAGCCAACGCGGTTCCGAGGAAGAGTATGTGGAGTTCCTTAAAGGGGACAAGCCCACTAACAATAATCTTTTTGATGGCATAGACACATCATGGTCACGGGTAAAAGGTGGTGAAGCCGTGGGTGCTATTTTATATCAGGTTGAAGAAAACTTTGATTTCCGAAATCCTGCAAAACATATTCCGCAGTTGGTTGAAGCCTATCAATTACTTCAACAAATTGAAGATAAGCATTGGAAGGCTTTAAAATCGAAAGAGCTCAAAGACCTCATTCAAGCGTGTGCCGGGCTGTATTTGGAAGCTAATGCCGCATCAGCCTCCACCACACCGGGCAGTGAAACCCAAATAAATTTTGAAGTGCTGAACCGAAGCGCACAAAACATCACCCTTAAAAAAATACAGTTGGTTGGCGCAGAGGCCACCATTACCCCAAACCAAGTATTGGGTAATAATGAAAAGAAGAACTTTGATGTTGAATTTACCGTTCCGAATGACATTGGGTACTCCAGTCCCTATTGGTTAAATGAGCCGGGGACTTTGGGAATGTACAAGGTAAATGACCAAACACTCATTGGTAAACCGGAGACGCCAGCAGTTTTCCATGCCAAATTCATACTGGATTTTGATGGCACGGAAATGGAATTTGAGAAGCCGGTCATCCACCGTTTTTCCAAACCCGATAAAGGAGAACTGTATGAACCCTTTGCCGTACTTCCAGTAGCCACTTCAATAATTGACGAAAAGGTGTTGATTTTTGCCGATGCTTCTGCTAAAGATGTTCAAGTAAAAGTTCGGGCGGGCATGAACAATGTATCTGGCACCATTAAATTGAACCACCCATCCGGCTGGACGGTTTCTCCTCAAAATTTTTCATTTTCCATTCCCCAGCAAGGACAAGAACAGACGTTAACTTTTAAAGTTACTCCACCTTCTGTGGAAAGCGAAGGCAAAATTTCTCCAAAAGTTACTGTGGGAAACAACACCTATGGCAAGGAGCTTGTGGAAATCAATTACGACCATATTCCGAAGCAATCCATTTTGTTGCCTTCGGAGGCCAAAGTGGTTCGGATGAATATTCAAAAATCCGGTGAACATATCGGTTACATTATGGGAGCTGGCGATAAAGTCCCTGAAAGTTTGGAGCAAATTGGCTATCAGGTGCACGCCATCGACCCTAATGACATTCAAGAAGGTGAATTGGATAAATATGATGCCATTGTGGTCGGAATTCGAGCATACAATGTGGTGGATGATTTAAAATTTAAACAGCCCATCCTTTTCAATTATGTGAAAAATGGTGGAAATATGATTGTGCAATACAACACTGCGGGTAGATGGGCAGACCAGTTCAAAAATATTGCTCCTTATGATTTAACGATTTCCAGGGACCGCGTAACCGATGAAACTGCCAAGGTTGATATCATCGCTCCCAATAACCCATTGGTCAGCTACCCTAATGCCATAAGTGAAAGTGATTTTGACGGTTGGGTTCAGGAAAGAGGACTCTATTTTCCTAGTGAGTGGAGTGCAGAATTTACCCCTGTATTATCCATGCACGATGAAGATGATGAACCCTCAAAAGGAAGTCTTTTAGTGGCACCTTATGGAGAAGGTCATTATATTTACACAGGGCTGAGTTTTTTCAGGGAACTCCCCGCCGGGGTTTCCGGAGCCTATAAACTCTTTGCAAATATGCTTTCCATTGGAAAAGATGACGTAAAAAATGAAAGTAATGTCAAAGGATAACATGAATACCAAATTTGAATGGAAAAAGGAATACAGCATTGTTGTCCTATTGAATGCCATTTACATTTTGGCCTTTTACCTCATCATGATATTAAATAACTAAAACCTTAATGGCTTTATTAGACTGGATCATTCTTGGTAGTACACTGCTGTTCATTGTTGGATTTGGCGTTTGGAGAACCCGCGGTAGCAAAAACGTTGACGACTATGTCCTTAGTGGTAACGATGCCAAGTGGTGGACCATAGGACTCTCTGTGATGGCCACACAAGCCAGCGCCATTACCTTTTTGTCTACTCCCGGACAAGCTTTTCATGACGGGATGGGGTTTGTGCAGTTTTACTTTGGATTGCCACTGGCCATGATCGTCATTTGCATGGTCTTTATTCCCATTTACAAAAAACTCAAAGTCTTTACGGCATATGAAATGCTAGAGGACCGTTTCGATTTAAAAACCCGCAGCCTTACGGCCATTCTCTTTTTAGTGCAGCGGGGACTTGCGGCAGGTATTACCATTTTTGCCCCTTCCATTATTCTATCTGCCGTATTGGGATGGGATTTGCGTACCCTGAACATTATCATTGGTATTTTGGTGATCATTTACACCGTTTCGGGAGGAACCAAAGCAGTAAGTGTTACGCAAAAACAGCAAATGTTCATTATTATGACGGGGATGTTCTTTGCTTTCTTCTTTATTTTGGGATCTCTCCCTACGGGAGTCAATTTTGGGGAAGCACTGAAAATTGCAGGGGCCAACGATAAGTTACAGATTCTGGATTTTACCATGGATACCAATAATAGGTATACCTTTTGGAGTGGAATCACGGGAGGATTCTTTTTGGCTTTGGCTTATTTTGGTACAGATCAAAGTCAGGTGCAACGGTATCTTTCCGGGAAATCTGTTCGGGAAAGTCAATTGGGACTCATTTTTAATGGTATCCTTAAAATCCCGATGCAATTTTTCATTTTATTGGTGGGCGTCATGGTATTTGTTTTTTATCAATACAATGCCTCTCCCCTAAATTTTAATCCAGCGGCCACCCAAGCAGTCATGGAGTCTGAATATGCTGATGACTATAAAGCCTTGGAAAATGACCATGTGGAGTTGGAAATGGAAAAAAGAATCGCCCAAAATGCTTTTTCGGCAGCATTAAAATTAAAAGAATACAATGCCATACAACAGGCAGAACAAGATATTATTAAAATAAACCAAAAGGAGAGTGCCAGCCGTGAAGCTGCAAGAGAACTGATTGCCAAAGCTGATTCTGTTGTGGAAACCAATGATAAGGATTACGTATTCATTCATTTTATCCTGAACAACTTGCCTGTGGGGCTTATTGGACTATTATTGGCGGTAATTCTATCTGCAGCCATGTCTTCCACAGCATCTGAATTGAATGCGCTTGGAACCATTACCGCGCTAGACCTGTACAAAAGGAACAACAAAAAAGAGCACAACGAAAAGCATTACCTCAGGGCCACAAAAGGATTTACCCTGCTTTGGGGAATCATTGCCATACTTATAGCATGTGTAGCCGACCTTTTTGACAACCTTATTCAATTGGTGAACATTATCGGTTCCATATTTTATGGAAATGTGCTTGGGATTTTCCTCTTGGCATTCTTCTTTAAATTTGTGAGAGGAAATGCGGTATTCGTAGCTGCAATCGTCACCCAGATAATTGTCATTATTGGGTGGTATATGGATTGGATGTCCTACCTATGGCTTAATGCCTTCGGATGTGTATTGGTAATCCTTTTGGCCATCATAACCCAAGCATTTGATAATTTCTTGGGTAATTCCCATCCCGAAATTGAATCATAAAAAAACCCACTTAAAAAGTGGGTTCTTATTCGGTCTTTAGCAAATTTTATTGTCCCTCCCACTCTTTTAGGGATTCTTTGTTCATTTTCACGTAATCCATGTTACCGGCGGCTTGCGCAACCACCAAAGATTTTTTGGCAGCCTCAATAGCACCTTTAGTATCGCCAAGTTTTGCATAGATCAACGATTGCAAACGGGTCATCCAAAAGGCTTGATCATTCATTGGAACAGCTTTATCAATCCATTCTTTGGCTTGCCCCATATTCATACCTTCTTGGTAGTAATATTGAGCGGCTGCAAAGTAATCATTGGCAGAAATGTCTGAACCAGCCATTGCTTTCTCAATACTAGTGGTAGCTTTAGACACGGTAGGAACAATAAATTGAACGCCTACATATACTTTTTCCCACATTAATCCCAAGGTTGCACCATCGTTGTGCATATCATCAATGGAAATAGTAAATGTTTCAATGGACATCGGTAATGGGTATACCTCTACCTTTACTGTAGCCGCTACTTTTGAGGCATCCCACTCTTGTGGTAATCCGCCATTTTCCGTATCCGTATAAAAAATGACCTCCCAAACTGCTTCATTGGGACGGGTATAGATAGCGTACTTACCGGCTTTAAGGTCTTTTTCCCCAACTTTTACGTCATCACTGAATTCAATCGTGGTATTCATATTGGCCCCTGTTCGCCAAATGGCATCATAGGGAACCAAATCTCCAAAAATAGTCCTTCCCCTCATCGAAGGTCTGGAATATTCTACGGTAACTTCTGTAAGCCCAACAGTTTGTTTTAATACTGAAAATGGACTGGGTGCAGGTGTTTGAATCTGTGCTTCCAACGAGATTGAAAGCAGCGCTACAAACAGTAATAATACAAGTTTTTTCATAGGAATAGTGTTTAAGATGTTAGTAAAACAAAACTAATTAGAATGAACATCACAAATGTTAATAAATTCTTAAAAGAATGTATTGGGTAGTGCTCAAACTTGAATCATATCTGTTCTAAAAATAAATTATTTTGTTTAACTTTTAATTTTTTTTATTAAACATTTTATATTTTTGAACAAAACCATAGTGAATGAAATTGTATCAGCTTCATGCCAAACAAGTATTGCCCATTTCACGAAACGAAGCATGGCAGTTTTTATCCAATCCAAAGAATTTAAAAACCATTACGCCGCCCCATATGGGTTTTCATATTTTATCAGGTGGTGATGAACCCATGTATGCTGGGCAAATCATTCAATATATAGTTAAGCCATTTCCGTTTATGTCTACCAAATGGGTTACTGAAATAACCCATGTAGTACAGGATGAATATTTTGTGGACGAACAACGATTTGGCCCCTATTCCCTCTGGCACCACAAACATTTTATACATGAAACTTCCCAAGGGGTTGAAATGGAAGACCTTATTGATTATAAACTACCGCTCGGCGCACTAGGGCGATTGTTTCATTCCTTCATTGTAAAAAAACAACTGCAAAAAATCTTTTCACATAGAGAGCAAAAACTGTCCCGCCTTTTTGGAAGTATCAACAATCCACAGAGCAGTTTAGAATTCAGAACCATTTAATGTCATGGATAAAGACAAGATTTCCATTTTTTGGTTTAGACGCGATTTACGATTGGATGATAATGTAGGGCTATACGAATCCCTGCAAAGCGAATATCCCGTCTTACCAATTTTTATATTCGACCCAGAGATTTTGGATAATCTTCCCAAAAATGATGCCCGGGTTTCCTTTATCCATAGTCAGGTTCAAAAAATCCACAATGAGTTACAGAAAAAATTTCAAAGTGGATTGGCCCAATTTTATGATGACCCTGTTGCTGTCTTCAAAAAATTACAAGAACACCATAAAATTGATGCAGTCTATACCAATCACGACTACGAACCCTATGCCATAAAAAGAGATACAGAGGTTCAAGGTTATTTAAAAGAACAAAATATCGCGTTCAAAACATTCAAGGATCAGGTTGTTTTTGAAAAAGATGAAGTGGTTAAAGGTGATGGTGACCCCTATGTGGTATATACACCTTATATGAAACAATGGAAACAAAAATTCAACCCATCCATTCATCTTGTGGAATATGAAAGCTACTCCAAATTGGAGCAAGGGTTGTACAAAAATTCAGATTTACCCCATTTGGAACTCAGTGATATTGGATTTAAACCTTCTACCATTACAGTTCCAGATTATAATGTTTCTTCAAATCTTATCAGCAATTATAAGGAAA
>JAUIBH010000152.1 GCA_030427985.1 Bacteroidia bacterium
TCATAATTTAATATAAAATGGCGCCGTAAATGGCGCCATTTTTATGAAATATGTAGTCTTTCAAGGGGTTTTTTGATAAATAAGTATTATGCATGCATAATTTTTTTCATATTTGTGGAATGCAAATAAAAAAAAATGTATCTTCCAACCCCATTGCTTAACAGATACTTATTTCTAATTTAACTCTAATTCAAAGCTGATGAGAAGACTTTTATTCATTTCCCTAATGATGTTTGGAGTTGTGTCCTATGCTCAAACAACTGTTCAGGGAAAGGTAGTTGATGAAAACAATGAACCCATACCAGGGGTCAATGTGGTTTTGGTGGGAAAAGCTGAAGGAACCACCACGGACTTTGATGGAAACTTCACCTTCAATACTTCGGAACAACCCCCGTTCCAACTTCGGTTTACCAATATCGGATTTTCAGATTTTGTGGCCAATGTTACTACAAATAATCAAACGCTTTCCATAATCCTTTCGGAAGCCAGCACCATGTTGGATGAGATTGTAATCTCCGCCTCAAGAACCCCAGAACGTATCTTTGAATCGCCTGTTTCTGTAGAAAGATTTGGACTCAGGGAAATTAAAAATACCACGGCGGAGTCCTTTTACGGAGGTCTTCAAAACTTAAAGGGAGTGGATATCAATACCAATAGTTTAACCTTTCAATCTATAAACACAAGAGGTTTTGCCACTTTTGCCAATAATCGATTTTTACAATTGGTGGATGGTATGGATAATACCGCACCTGGATTGAACTTTGTACTCGGTAACCTTGTGGGAATGTCTGAATTGGATGTGCAAAGTGTAGAGATCCTCCCAGGAGCTTCTTCCGCATTGTATGGTGCTGGAGCCTTTAATGGTATTTTGTTCATGACCAGTAAAAATCCGTTCGATTTTCAAGGGATAAGCGCCTATGCCAAAGGTGGTGTGACCACTCAAGATGCCGCAGGCTCTAATTTTTATAAGGATTTTGGGATTCGTGCGGCCCATGCTTTTAATGATAAGGTTGCCATTAAAGCAAACTTGTCCGTTTTAACAGGTGAAGATTGGCACGCCAACCGTACTATTGATTTGAATAACCCTGGAGCCGACCGTTCCAACCCGGCTTATGATGGGTTGAATGTGTATGGTGATGATTTCCTTATTACTCAAGACTTAGATGCTATTGCTGGATTTCCATCTGGAACAGTAGGAAGCATTTCTATAACCAGAACCGGATATGATGAAGCGGATTTGGCCAATTATAATGCAGAAAGTGTAAAATCGGATTTTGCATTGCACTACAGGCCATTTGCCAATGATTTGGAGATAATCTTGAACAGCAGAATTGGGCGGGGTACCACTATATACCAAGGGGCCAACCGATATGCGGTTTCTGGCTTTACCATGCAGCAACACAGGTTGGAAATAAAAAATGACAACTTTTTCCTTAGAGGATATATCGTTTCTGAAAATTCTGGGGATGCTTATGACACCCGTTTTGCAGCGATAAATATAAATAGATCTTGGAAATCCGATGTTCAGTGGTTTACCGATTATGCTTCTGCGTATATCCCAACATATTTAGGAGGAATTCAACAAGGGGGACTCACACCCGAACAAGCCTCTTCCCAAGCCCATATTGTAGGTAGACAAGCCGCCGATACAGGAAGATTGGTGCCTGGAACACCAGAGTTCCAAAGTGCCTTCAACAAAGTAACCAATGATGGCGACCTTACCACTGGAGCTAAGTTTGTGGACGAAACAAAATTCCGTCACATCAATGGGAATTACAATTTGGCCCATTTAATCGATGATTGGGCAGACATTCAAATTGGAGGTTCGTTCAGGGAGTACGAATTGAACTCAGCTGGGACTATTTTTACAGATTTGGATGGACCCATTACCTACAACGAATATGGAGCTTACCTTCAAGTGCAAAAGAAATTTTTGGATGACCGTTTAAAATTTACAGGCTCTGCCCGATACGATAAAAACGAATTCTTTGATGGATTTTTGTCGCCAAGGCTATCCTTGGCCTATACGTTGGGCGAAGATAGAAACCACAATATCCGTGTGTCGGTTCAACAGGGTTTCCGAAATCCAACCACTCAGGATTTGTTTATTGGCTTGAATGCTGGTCGTGCCATTCTAGTAGGTTCTGCCCCTGATAACTTGGATCGGGATGTAAGAACCTTTAATGTAAGTCAAGAAGCCCAAGATAATTTGGGACAACCCGCAACTGTCGAAATCGTGGGCCGAGCAGCGTATGAAAATGCCTTTTCCACTGGCTCATTACAAGTAGGGGCTCCAGATGCGGTTACTACACCATTGGTGCAACCTGAAGAAATTACGGCTTTTGAAGCTGGGTATAGGGCTCAAGTGGGTAAGTTCACCATTGATATGAGTGGGTATTACAACAAGTATAAAAATTTCTTGGCGAATACAACAGTTGCCGTACCTTTTTATGGTGAAACCAAAGGTATAATTAACGGAGTGCCAGGTAATGTAGACTCAGAAGGAAATACAATAGAAGTAGATCCAGTTCAACAACAAAGAGCTTTACAAGCCATGGGGAATGGCGATTTTCAAGTCTATCAGACCTACACCAATTCAGATGAGGACATTAACTCCTATGGAGCAACGGTTGGGGTGGACACCAAATTGGGGGACTTTGATCTAGGGGTCAACTACACCTTTGCCGAATTGGATATTGATGAGGGTAAGTTGTCAGACTTTAGAACCAACTTCAACACACCAAAACATAAGGTTAAGGCACACTTTGGCAACACGGCTCTTTTTAAGAACTTTGGCTTTAATGTAAACTATAGATGGAGCGACACCTATTTTTGGGAAGCATCGTTCGCTGATGGACAAATTCCTTCTTTTACCGTTTTGGATGCGCAGATTAACTATGCTGTGCCAAGTATAAAATCCATTTTTAAAGTAGGAGGTTCCAATATTTTGGGTGACGAATACTACACCGCAATAGGCACGGGTAATATAGGTTCCATTTACTATGTATCATGGACGATAAACCCTTAAATAGAAATAAATAAGAAAAAGTAAAGGCGTTGGATTTCCCAACGCCTTTTTTCTTTTAAAAAAAAGCTAAAATCGGTTTCTCAATAATAAGGGAAAAACATATCTTTGCAGCCGAAAAAATAGCGGTCATTTTCCGCGTATTCAATTATAAATAAACATACTAATGTCTAAAGTAACAGGTAAGGTTGCCCAAATTATAGGCCCGGTCATTGATGTTGAGTTTGAATCAGGGGTAGAAATCCCAAGAATTTATGACTCCCTTGAAATTGCAAAAGCTGATGGCTCACGATTGGTTTTGGAAGTACAATCACATATCGGTGAAAATACCGTAAGGACCATTTCTATGGACTCTACCGATGGATTGAGCAGAGGAGTAGAGGTTGTAGCCACCGGAAATCCAATTCAAATGCCAATAGGCGAAGATGTTTACGGACGTCTTTTCAATGTAATCGGTGATGCCATCGATGGTTTGGAGGAATTGCCTAAAACTGGAGACAATGGACTTCCTATTCACAGGGAAGCACCAAAATTTGAAGATCTTTCCACTTCAACAGAAGTACTTTTTACAGGGATTAAAGTAATCGACCTTATTGAGCCTTACGCAAAAGGGGGTAAAATTGGATTGTTCGGTGGTGCCGGTGTTGGTAAAACCGTATTGATTCAGGAATTGATCAACAACATTGCAAAAGGTCACGGTGGTTTGTCCGTGTTCGCAGGTGTTGGTGAACGTACCCGTGAAGGAAACGATTTGCTTCGTGAGATGTTGGAGTCTGGAATTATAAAATATGGAGAC
>JAUIBH010000062.1 GCA_030427985.1 Bacteroidia bacterium
CGATATATAACCTAGAGAGGGTTATATATGTGCGATGTTTGTAAGTCAGAAGGTCTAAATACTAGACTTATCAATGGTCAAAGAAATCATATGGCCGCCGTAAAGCTTTATCGTGTGTTTGAAAATGGGGTCGCAAGACTAACTCTTTGTTATTTTCACTCAATAGAGTTGTTTGTTAGAGGTGAAACCATTTTTATGGCAAAACACTTAAAGACTGCCAAAACGATTGCTTCTGATAAAGTCAGGTATTTAGGCCTATAAAAAAGGCCCTGCATCGCAGGGCCTGAAGACTAATCTCATTTAATTTTTAACTTACGGACGATACCAACAAAGTGGCCTTAAACCAATATCATCTCCTGCATCTCTAGTGCAAAAACCAACTTTGGGATCAGTTTGAGATGGATCAATGACAAAGGGTATATTACAAAGAGCACCTTGGTAATATGTATCTAGGCGGCATTGAGCGGCCGGATGTGCATGGTCAGTTGCATTAACTACATTCATATCTGGCGTATCAAAGTTAACATTAGCAGTTCCGCTAGATAATACTGAAAGCATTCTGGCCAAACTTTGACCTGCTAAAGAAATTCTTGGAAAGAATAATCAATGATTATCCAGATTATCGAGATTCCGAAAAATGGAGAGTAAGGCTTTTAAAGATTGTCTCATGATTTTTGCGCGAGCTAATAATGAAAATGGTAGTGGATAGGGAAAGGTCACATAAAAGCGTTTCTGGACACTCCCTTGAAGATTTAAAGCACTTTCATCAAGAGGCGAGCAATTTTTTTGCTTCAGAATTAATGATGCTAAAAGAAGTAATCCCCAAGATCTCTGATGAAAGACAGGCCAAGGCCGCCCTTTTATTGATAAGTTGTACCCAAACAGGGACAGCCCTCCTACAATTGGCAAATCAAACCAATACCTTTACAAGTGAATCCGTCATGCTTTCCCGGGCATTCATGGAGAAAATCACTAATTTTTGCTATGTAAGTATATGCGAGGAAAAAGAATATCGCGCGTTCATTTTACACCCCTTATACAAATATTACCATAGCATAGGGGCATTGAAATATGATGACCTTGAATTTGCATGGGAATCTGGATTGAACAATGGTGATTTTATAAATAGACTGAATGAGCGAAAGAATAGGCGTATAAGGGAACAGGACAATTTGAAAAAGAGTGCCATAGTGAAAGAAGCATTGGAAATATTTTCTGAAACAAAACCGAATTTACCATGGACAAGAAAATCCCTGAATGAAAGAATCAAAAGAATAGAAAAGTGGGGGAAACTCATGGATGTGTTTTTTACACTCAGCAAGATTGAGTACTATTCAGATGCTTCGGAATCACTGCATGGGTCGTTATATGGTTGTTCTTATGGAGTTGGTGGTTTTAATCCAGATTTTGAGATAGACAATGAGGAAGAAATAGATAAAAAACTCTTTAAAGACAGTGCCTGTAATCTATTGAGTCTTGGAATGTTGATTCACGAAACTTTCATTCTAATTTCATACTCTGCTGATATAAAGGAGATTTGGAACCATTCCTATAAAAATAGGGGTATGGCCTTGAATCTTTATTTTCATATTTTGGAAAGGAAAATTCCAATAAAAAAGACTAAATCTTAGTTATATTTTATTTATATACGAAGATTAATCCCATGATACTCGAGATAGGATTGTCCCAATTACATACCTCAACTTGTCGTTTAAAAGAATAAAATATCAATTGACAAAATGTAATAAAAACAACAAAGTTTCAGCGTGTAATCCTCTTGCTGCTTATTTTTCTTTTACTTAGAAAAACAAAAAAGAAAACCATCGAAGTATTTATGTATGCTGAATGCAAGGAAAATAATATTTAACTTGCAATAGGCCTGAGAATGCCAATAAATTGAAACAACAATGAAAGTATTAATCAATCCCCTTAGATTATTGCCACTGAATAATTGTGATGTGAATAGCTCTTGACAATATTAAAGGGATATAATATGGATTTAAGCAAGACCTATATTTACAGAATGACTCACATTGAGAATATTCCACACATTATCAATTATGGAATAACTCACAAAACGTCAATAAATTCAAATAAAAACTTTAAGCCTATAGGGGATAGTAGTTTAATCAGCACTAGAGACACATTTCTTATGCCCAATGGTGATTTTCTTGGTGAGTATATACCTTTTTATATTGGGCTAAGAACCCCAATGCTATATGTTATTCAGAAAGGTTATAATGGTGTTACGGTTTTGCATCCTACTAAAATAGTATATTGTGTTAGTAGTATTCAGAAAGTGATTGATACAAAAATTGATTATGTTTATACTGACGGGCATGCAACAGATGGCTTCACTAAATTTTATTTTCCAGGAGATATAGTTAATATTGAAGATCAAATAGATTTTAAGGCCACGAAAGCTAAGTTTTGGAAAGATGAAAACGACCTTGATTTAAAAAGAAGAAAAGAGGCAGAATTTTTGATAAAAAGTGACCTTCAATTTCAAGATATACTGGGTTTCGTTGTTTATGATAAAAAAGCCAAAACCGAATTATCAAGTATGGGGATAGCTTCACAGAAGATAGTTGTCAAAAAGACATTATATTTTTAATTATGATAAGATACGTTACAGGAAACTTGTTTGATAGTAATGCGGAAGCCCTCGTTAATACGGTAAATACGGTTGGTGTAATGGGTAAAGGTATTGCATTGCAGTTCAAGAAATTGTTTCCTACCAACTATAAATTATATAAAGAACTTTGTGACAAGAAAGAATTTGAGATTGGCCAGCTATTGGTAGTTAAAGATCATAACGTGATAACTGGGGAAAAAACTATTGTCAATTTCCCTACAAAGAAACATTGGAGAAGTCCTTCAGAATATATCTATATTGAAAAAGGATTGTGCGAACTTTTAAATGTTATCCGAGATAACCAAATAAAATCTATAGCGATACCTCCTTTAGGTAGTGGAAATGGAGGATTGCAATGGTATAAGGTCAAAGAGATTATTAATGAAAAGCTTGGTGAACTTCAAGATTGTGAAGTAACCGTTTATGAACCCAATGCTGATGTCAAGGAGTACTTGAAGAAGGAAAGGGTACAGTTGACGCCGGCTAGGGCAATGTTGTTATTTATGCTTTTTGAATTGGTTAAAAATGGTGAGTTTGTATCAGAGTTCGCCAGTGAAAAGTTATGTTATTTTCTCCAAAGATTTGGAGCTGAGGAACATTTCAAATTGAACTATTCTGCAAATTTTTATGGACCATATTCAGGTAAGGTAAGGCATGTATTAAATTATCTGAACGGAAGCTATATTATGGGTTTTGCGGGTAAAGATAAAAAGCCTTTTGAGCAGCTAAGCCTATTGGTGGACTCTGAGAGGGAAGTTCAAAATTATATTAGGGAGCATTTGGAATTACTGGAAATCGTTTCAAGGACCAATGAATTCTTGACGGGATTCTACTCTTCTTTTGGTTTGGAGCTTCTTTCAACCGTTGACTATATTTCCCAAACAAAAAACATTTCTGATAAGGATTCCATTAAAAAGGAATTGAATGAATGGAGTGACAGGAAGAAAACCCTTTTTTCAGATGATAGATTTATTGAGATATCAATTAATCATTTGAAAAAGTCAAATCTTCTTGTTGAAGCATAGTATTATCGTAAGTTAATAGTCGCTTTTGTTTAAGTTTGACTAACAGTTTGTTTATTTTCCGTTTATCCTTCCTTTATAGCTCAGAAAAACCAATAATTTGAGCTAAAAATTACATTTTTATAACCCAAAATGAAGTTAGAACTCATTTTGAAACCTGTATACTAATATTAAGCTAAAAGAATATTTGTTTCTAATTAATTTTTGGGAGGAAAATGGAAAACCTTCAATTCACATCAAAAATAATGAGCTCAACTTGTTTAAAATTGGGACAAGTCCTGTACTCATACTGTACTGAAATTGGGACAAGCAGTGAACAAGCATTGGTATCTTATATAAAACATATACAAACTATATAAAACAATTAATAAACAGGAAATTTTAAAATTTCATTTTTTTGAGAATTCGCAAACTGATGCAAATAAAATGGAGTGTCTCAAATTAGGACAAGTGATATGCGAGTGAATAAAAAAAATCAAATGGACTTGGCGAACTCCAATAGGGCAGGGTCATTTTTCAATTTTTCCATGTCGTCCGAAATTTTGCTGTCCAATACCTTGGCATATATTTGGGTAGTCTTCAAAGAGGTGTGCCCGAGCATTTTGCTTACTGACTCAATTGGCACTCCATTGGAAAGGGTAATGGTCGTTGCAAAGGTATGTCTGGCCAAATGTGTGGTCAATGTCTTTTTGATCTTGCATAAAGTGGCAATTTCCTTCAAATAGGAATTGGTGCGCTGATTCGTGTAAACTGGTAGCAATGTCTTTTTTTCGATTACCCTGGGATGTCCTTTGTACTTGTCGATAATGGCCTCGGGAATGCTCAACAGTGGAATGCTGCTCAGAACCTTGGTTTTTTTCCTTTTGGTCTTGATCCATTTGTTTCCCTTGATGTCTTTGACCAGATCATCTTTGGTCAACTTTTCGATATCGGCAAACGCCAGTCCAGTATAACAGCAGAACAAAAACATGTCCCGCACTGTGTCCAATCTTTCGAAATCAAATTCTTGCTTCAGCATCGCTTCCAGTTCCTCATGGGTCAGGAACTCACGCTCTTTTTGTTTCCAACTGGCCGACCAGTGAAAGAAAGGATCACGATCAATCCATTGATTGGCATATGCGATACGGACAATTTTCTTGAAATTGACAATATATTTGGTCGCGGTATTGTGAGAGCAATTTTTTTTGCTCTTCAAAAAGTAATCAAAGCCCGTTATAAACTCATAATCGAGCTTTTTAAGCGGGAAATCCTTTTTTTGGTACTTGTATACTATATAATCTGAGATATGTGATTTGGCGGCTTTATATCTTTGGAGTGTTCCCGCGGAATATTCCTTGCCCACCAAACTTTCCATTTTATCATTATGATCTTGGAATATTTCCAAGATCATATATTGTTTCTGTCCCTTGCCCAAAAAGATATTCTTCACGGTATCGGCATCCACGCATTCATCATTGCGAACCAGCTCGTCATAGATAGAAACACACTTTGCTTTTAAGGTGTCAAAAAAGCGGTTGAGTACCAGTATTTCTGGGCCTTTTCCACGAACTCTACAGTTGTCGGCGTCCCATCTCGAAAGTTCAATTTGCTTGCCAGTGCTGAACTCCGTACGTTTCCCATTAAGGGTGATTCGGGCATAAATAATTGATTTTTTAGGTTCCTTAACTACCTTTCTCTTTGGGTAAAAGATGACATTGATTGTTGAAAACATAAGAATAGGATTGAATTAACACTTTGAAGGTACAAAAAGAGGTCTTAAATAAATGTTAACAAATCCTTGCAATAAATTGCAAAACAGTCAATTATAGCGATGGAGGTGACTCTGAAATCAGAGTCTTGAGAGGCACCGAATTAGGCACCTTTTATATGGTGTTTTTTGATGTTTTTTGGTGCCAATGGAAATGAAAAAAGCCTGTAAACATTTCATTTACAGGCTTTTGCATAAATTTGGAAATATTCCAAGCGGTCTGGACGGGACTCGAACCCGCGACCCCCTGCGTGACAGGCAGGTATTCTAACCAACTGAACTACCAGACCAATGATTTTATCTTAATAGACTCCTGCAACAGCGGGATTCAAATCTTGTTCATTTGCTTTTTTAAAGCGAGTGCAAATATACATTCTCATTTCGGATTCGACAAAACATTTTTTAAAATAAATAGCTAAACAAATTTCTGTCGCTCAATCATAAATGTATTCAGTACTTGGGAGAAGTTTTGCCGCACATCCACACCCACATATTTGATTCGGTACTGGGCGCATTTTAATTGTAAACTTTCCTGATATTCCCGGACTTTTTTGGCGTAGGCTTTCTTAATGTTGTCTGCATATAAATCGATATGTTCCCCGGTCTCCACATCCACATAGCGCTTTGGGGTATTTTCAAACTCAAAACCAAGCTCGTGTTTCTCGTCAAGCAAATGAAAAAGAACAACCGCATGCTTGTTATATTTTAAATGACGGAGGGCATCAAAGAGTTTTGCTTCTTCCGTTTCGGTTTGGAACATGTCCGAAAACAAGAAAATAAGACTGCGGCGATGTATTTTTTCAGCAATTTGATGTAAAAAAGTATACGTCTTGGTGGTTTCTGAGATATTTTGAGTTTCCGAAACCTCATTCAATTTGGAATACAACATCTGAAAATGACGCTCGCTGTTTTTCTCACTTGCATAAAAGTTATAGGCATCAGAATAAATGCTAAGTCCAACTGCATCCCGTTGCTTTTTTAGGATTTGCATCAATGCGGCTATGGACAGAACACCAAACCCAATCTTGTTGAGGTTGTCAATGGACAGGTTTTTCACCTCAGGATAGTACATAGAAGCCGAGTTGTCCAAAATCATGTGGCAGCGCAAGTTGGTCTCGTCCTCGTAACGCTTCGTATAAAGTCGGTCCGTTTTGGCAAACAATTTCCAATCGATGTGCTTGGTGCTTTCCCCGGGATTGTAGATTTTATGCTCCGCAAATTCAGCAGAAAAACCATGGAACGGACTTTTGTGAATACCGCTGATGAAACCTTCCACAATCTGATTGGCCAATAGCTCCAGATTTTGGAAAAGTTGCGCTTTATGTAGTTCTGACCGTAGGTCCATATACTGATTATGGCCTCAAGATAAAACAAAAAAGGCTTGACGATTGCCAAACCTTTTTTAAAATCGATGTTCAAACGATATTATAGAACAGCTTCTATAGCATCGGTATATACTTTTTTGGGAGATACACCTACTTGACGGTTAACAATCTCTCCGTTTTTGAAGACCAAGACGGTAGGAATGTTACGCACGCCATATTTGGCAGCAAACTGCTGATTTGCATCAACATCAACCTTGCCCACAACGGCTTTACCTTCGTATTCTTGGCTTACCTCCTCAATGATCGGGCCTACCATTCTACAAGGGCCGCACCATGCTGCCCAAAAATCTACTACGACTGGCTTGTCGCTTTTTAAAACTACTTCGTCAAAAGTTGCATCTGTTATTTCTAGTGCCATCTTATTTGTTTTAATATTCGCAAAGTTAGTCAAATATTGCCCATGTACCTTACGGACAGGGCATTCGTTTTAATTATTGTACCATCAACATTAATTATATAGGCTAATTTAACTTATAATGAATCTCATGGGCCTCCAAAGCCGACAATAATTCACTGCTGATTTTTACCTTTTGTTTTCTGCTGGACAGTTTGAGTTTTATCTCATCCTGCATCTCGTATACCACAAAACTGAGTGGATGTTCTCCTTTAAATGAATGTAACGTGTCTTTTAGGATTTGAATGCGTTGCTCTTGCAAACGAGCTACATCCAATTTAATGGTCAACTTGCGCGCATAGGAATCCATAACATCCTGAAGCTGCTTAAAATCATTGAACTGCAATCGGGGGTCTCCTTTTTTGCCCGTTTCACGGTTGACCCATCCTTCGCGGACAAAAGCCTTCACATACACAAAGGAATTGATCATTAAAAAATGCCGAAACTTGAGGTATTCTTCTCCAAAAATCCGGAATTCATGGGAATCGGTGTAATCTTCCAAGGTGAAGAGCCCCCAACCTTTCCCATTTTTGGAAATGCGGTGTTGCACATCGGTAATAACCCCTGCAACTGACAATTCGCGATTCACGTATGGCTCCAATTCTGTAAAGGCTGATACACTGGTATTGCAGAACGCGGTAATCTCTTTTTTGAAATCATCCAAAGGATGGCCAGAAATGTAAATACCCACTACCTCTTTTTCACGACGGAGTTTTTCCATGGTGCCCCAATCCTCGCAGGGAGGAACGATGGGTTCCGGAATCTGAACTTCACTGGCTTCTCCAAATAAGCTTACTTGGGATGAATTCTCATTCTCCTGAAACTTCGCTCCGTATTTGATGGCCTTTTCCAAAAAGGTGATGTCGTCCCCGTCATGATGGAAATATTGGGCACGGTGGGTATCAATAAACGAATCAAACCCTCCGGCCAAGGCCAGGTTTTCAAATGCTTTTTTGTTGGCAGCCCGTAAATCCACCCGTTTGGCCAAATCAAAAACGGACCTGTACGGACCATCCTTCTTTCGGTTTTCCACGATCGTTTCCACCGCAGAACGTCCCACACCTTTAATGGCCCCCATACCAAAACGTACTGCATTGTCCTTGTTCACCGCAAATTTGTAGTAGGATTCATTAACGTCTGGCCCTAGCACTTCCAATCCCATCCGCTTACATTCCTCCATAAAGAACGTCACCTGTTTAATATCGTTCATATTATTGGAAAGCACTGCTGCCATATATTCGGCAGGGTAGTGGGCCTTCAAATAAGCGGTTTGGTAAGCGATGTACGCATAACAAGTAGAGTGACTCTTGTTGAAGGCATACGAAGCAAAAGCTTCCCAGTCCTTCCATATTTTTTCCAAAACATCTCTAGGATGCCCATTCTTTTCACCACCATCCAAAAACTGCGGCTTTAATTTTTGAAGGAGTGCAAAAATCTTTTTGCCCATCGCTTTCCGAAGCACATCTGCATCACCTTTGGAGAACCCGGCCAATTTTTGGGAAAGCAACATTACCTGCTCTTGGTACACTGTAATCCCGTAGGTTTCCTGAAGGTATTCCTCCATGTCTGGAAGGTCATAGGTGATTTCCTCCTCGCCGTGTTTCCGTGCAATAAAACTGGGGATGTATTCCATTGGACCCGGACGATACAGCGCGTTCATGGCGATGAGGTCATCAAAAACCGTAGGTTTCAGGTTTTTCATGTGCTTTTGCATCCCGGGCGATTCGTATTGGAATATCCCTACCGTATCCCCACGCTGGAAAAGCTCGTATGTTTTTTTATCATCCAATGGAAAATCATCAGGTACCAAATCGATTCCGGTCCTTGCTTTCACAATTTTCACCGTATCCTTGATGAGGGTGAGGGTCTTTAATCCCAAGAAATCCATCTTTAGGAGACCGGCACTTTCTACCACGGAGTTATCGAACTGCGTAACGTACAGGTCAGAATCTTTGGCGACGGATACGGGAACGAAGTTGGTGATATCGTCTGGGGTGATAATGACCCCGCAAGCATGTATTCCCGTATTTCGCAATGAACCTTCCAGTACTCGGGCCATTTTCACGGTCTGGCCTTCCAGATCGTCTCCTTCGGAGATGTTTAGCAGCTCGTTGACTTTTTCCAATTCATCCGAACGGAATTTTTTCCGTAAATCAGCTTCATCGACCCCAAAAATTTTGTTCAATTTGGACATATTGGGAATGAGCTTGGCAATGCGGTCGGCATCGCCCAACGGCAAATCCAAAACCCGGGCCGTATCTCGGATAGAGGATTTGGCCGCCATGGTACCGTAGGTAATAATTTGCGCCACCTGATTGGCACCGTATTTATTGATTACATAGTCCATGACCCTACTACGACCTTCATCATCAAAGTCAATATCAATATCGGGCATGGATACCCTATCCGGATTTAGGAAACGCTCAAAAAGGAGATCGTATTTGAGGGGGTCAATATTGGTAATGCCCAAACAGTAGGCCACCACAGACCCTGCAGCTGAGCCCCGACCTGGACCTACGGACACATCCATGTTCCTTGCTTCGCGGATAAAATCCTCAACAATCAAAAAGTAACCGGGATAGCCCGAGTTTTTGATGGTTTCCAATTCAAAATCAACCCGTTCACTGATTTCTGGGGTGATTTCACCATACCGTCTTTTGGCACCTTCGTAGGTGATATGCCGCAAATAGGCATTTTCACCTCGCTTACCGCCATCTTCGTCATCTTCCTTTACCTTGAATTCCTCGGGAATGGTGAATTTGGGCAGGAGGATGTCACTGGCGAGATCATACGGCTCAATTTTGTCAATGATTTCCTTGATGTTGAGAATGGCTTCGGGAACATCTTTAAAGAGTTCCTTCATCTCGTCCGAAGACTTGAAGTAATATTCTTGATTGGGCAGTCCGTAGCGGTATCCCCGACCTCGACCTATAGGCGTAGCTTGCTTTTCCCCATCTTTTACACAGAGCAGAATGTCGTGGGCCTCAGCATCTTTTTTATCACAATAATAGGTGTTATTGGTGGCGACCAACTTCACATCGTGGTCCTTGGCCATTTGCAGCAAGACCTGATTCACCCGGTCTTCATCTTCTTGGCCATGGCGCATCATCTCAATGTACAAATCGTCCCCAAACTGTTCCTTCCACCACAAAAGGGCCTCTTCGGCCTGTTTTTCGCCTACATTCAATATTTTGCTGGGTACCTCACCATACAGATTTCCGGTTAGGGCAATGACATCTTCCTTGTATTGTTCCACTACTTTTTTGTCGATTCGGGGTACGTAGTAGAAGCCATTGGTGTATGCAATGGAGGACATTTTGGCCAAGTTGCGGTAGCCATTTTTATTTTTGGCCAACAACACAATTTGATGGCCATAGTCTTTTACATTTTTATTGGTGTGGTCCTCACAGACGAAAAATTCACAGCCAACGATGGGAATAATTTCTTTTTTGGTGAGTTGCTCTCCCTTTTCCTCTAGTTCTGCATTTTTTTCCTTGATTGATTTATTGTGGGACATAACTTCTTTCACAAAGTGAAAGGCGCCCATCATGTTGGCATGGTCGGTCAAAGCTACGGCGGGCATGCCATTTTGGGCGGTGGCCTTTACCAAATCCTTGATGTTGATGGTGGACTGCAGTACCGAAAATTGGGAATGGTTGTGCAAGTGGGCAAAAGGGGCATCCTCCAGCGTTTCAATATTTTCTTGGATTTCTTCATCCGAGATGTCCCCAGTATCTTGGGCCCAAAGAGCATCGGCAATCTTCTTTGATGCTTCCTTGAGGTTGATGTGCTTTAATCCAATGAGCTGGATTTCTTGCGGATTAGCTTCGGTAAATCTTTCGAAATAATCCGGTTGTACATCAAGTTGTTCTTTGGTAAACTGTTTTTTTCGAACGAGTTCCAAGAAACAACGGGTGGTGGCTTCCACATCCGCGGTTGCATTGTGAGCCTCAGCAAAAGTTTCGCCAAACAAAAATTCATGCAGCTCGGTAAGGGTGGGCAGCTTGAATTTTCCACCACGCCCTCCGGGAATTTTACAAAGTTCTGCCGTATGTTCCGTACAGGTGTCAAGTACAGGAAGTTCCTCCAAAGAATTTTCAATGCCTTTTCGGTGGAATTCACACCCCATAATATTGACATCGAAACCTACATTTTGCCCAACGACGAATTTGGTCCGTTCCAATGCATTTTGAAAAGCATGCAAAACATTTTCTAGGGATTCTCCTTCTTGTTCCGCTAAAGCTGTGGAAATACCGTGGATTTGTTCCGCTTCATAAGGCACATTGAACCCTTCTGGCCGTACCAAAAAATCTTTTTGTTCCACCAAATTACCGAGTTCATCATGCAATTGCCAAGCGATCTGAACGCATCTTGGCCAGTTGTCGGTATCGGTAATGGGAGCATCCCATCGCTTGGGAAGTCCAGTGGTTTCTGTATCAAAGATTAAGTACATAGATTCAATTGTAGGTCAAAAAATGCAATGAATAAAAGTACGGAAGAAGGCTGTTTTGGAAAAATAGAGTTTTTACGACTTATCAACTAAAAAAAGCCGGGAATTTCCCAGCTTTCTTTTTATATATTGAACCTTTTTTAAGATACTGCGGCTTCAAAAATATTGGCGGTCTCCAAGGTTTTCCGAATCGCGTTTCTGTGACGCATCAGCAAACTCTCGGTAGAAGGTGGCAGTACAAAATCTTTGTCCTGTAAGATATCATTGTAAGTGGCAATGGCTTCTTTTTCACCTCTGTGCACTTCTTCCAGCATAACTTCTTCAGTATTGGAAGAAATCAATGCCTTAAAATCAATCCAAGAGCGGTGCAGTGTTCCTTTGGCGCTTCCACTGGTATCGGGAGCTTGTCCAAAAGAGATGATTTCTGCCTTCAGTTCTTTTCCAAAATTATAGCGCTGGTCTGCACTGTTTTCAAAAAATTCTTTAATGGTTTTATTATCTACCTTTTCAGCTGCCTGTCTAAAACCTTTTTCAGCATCATAGGTTCTTTCTAATAGTTCGTTTAATTTGTTCGACATTTCTACGGTGTACTTCATAGGTTTCATCTTCATTTAGGTTATTGGCTGTCGACTTTCGACAACGTCTTTATATAAGATACATGTAATAGGCTTAATTCCAAGTATATAGGTCGGTTTAAGATGGGTTTAACGGGATTTACGACCTTTGTTAAAGAGGTTTACTTTTTTAGTTTGAAATAGCTGTGTAATAAACAAATAAATGTATATTTGCACCCGCTAAAACAAAAAGTGAATGATTTTCCGATTTCTCGGAAATGACATTTTAAATTGAAAGAATTAATAACCAGGGTCGGGCACCCTACAAATTAATGTGATATGCCAGTTAAGATTAGACTTCAGAGACACGGTAAAAAAGGTAAACCATTTTATTGGGTGGTTGCCGCAGATTCCAGAGCAAAAAGAGACGGTAAATTTTTGGAAAAATTGGGAATTTACAATCCCAACACAAATCCTGCAACCATTGAATTGGATGTAGACAGTTCCGTAAAATGGATGCAAAATGGTGCACAACCCACCGATACAGCAAGAGCCATTCTTTCTTACAAAGGGGTTTTGTTGAAACATCACCTATTGGGTGGTGTTGCCAAAGGAGCACTTACCGAAGAGCAAGTTGAGGAAAAGTTCAAAGCTTGGTTGGAAGAGAAAGAAGCTGCTATCCAAGCCAAAAGAGATGGTTTGAGCAAAGCTGAAGCAGAAGCCAGAGCTAAAGCGTTGGAAGCTGAGAAAGAAGCCAACGAAAAAAGAATCGCTGCTGCTGCCCCAGAAGAGGAAGTAGTTGAGGAAGCTGCAGAAGAAGCAACTGAAGCTGCTGCTACCGAGGAAGCTCCTGCTGAGGAACCTACTGCGGAAGCTGAAGAGGCTCCTGCCGCTGAAGAAGCTGCCAAAGAAGAAGAGTAAGATTTTAGACGATGCGCAAGGAAGATTGCTTCTACCTGGGCAAAGTCGTATCAAAATACAGTTTTAAGGGTGAGGTATTGGTGAAATTGGACACCGACGAACCCGAAATCTACGAAAACATGGAATCAGTTTTTGTTTCATTGGGAAACAATCTGGTTCCATTTTTTATTGATCGCTGTCGGTTGCATAAATCCGCATTGCTGCGAATCGATTTTGAGGAAGTGAAGGATGAAGCATCCGCCGATAAAATCATTGGTTCCGAATTGTACCTGCCTCTTTCCATGCTGCCCAAATTGAGTGGGGACAAATTTTATTTTCACGAAGTGATTGGGTTTACCCTCATGGATGAGGTCCATGGCGACATTGGAATCATACAATCTGTAAATGACAGTGCTTCACAGGATCTTTTTGAGGTTAAGAAGGATGGGAAGGAACTTTTAATTCCCATCAGTGATGATATTATCACCAAAGTGAACCGAAAAAACAAGACCATCCATGTAAAGACACCGGAAGGGTTGGTGGACTTATATTTAGGGAAATAAAAAAAGGAAGCCAATTGACTTCCTTTTTCTTATGAAACTGTAAATTTTATTTTTTCCATTTACCTCCACCAAAGTAGAAGCCAAGGGAGATGCCAAAATAGGAGTTTTTGATTTCGGCACCTTCACCCAAATCGGATTTGCCTATAAGGTTATAGGTTGCGGCCAACCTCAGTTTACCAAGTTCAAAACCGGCACGTACAAGACCACCAAACTTTCCATCAACTTCGGCTTTCTCAGAGCCAAATCCATCAATTTTTATTTCGGCATTGGCCAAAGCATTGTAACCAATACCAGCCCCTAAAAAGGGAGCAAAAGAAGAAGTTCCTGAACTAAAGTAATAATCAAAGGTGCCAGTGAACGAAGTGCTTGAGGCTAACTCAGCTTCTATACTGGCTCCTCCAGCGGTAATATTTTTTGCCATTGCTGCCGATTCAAAGCGTAGACCAATGTTCATATTGTCGGCTACATTGTACTTGGGTTCAATGGCTAATAGAATACCTCCGCCACCATCGGGCATAGCATACCCAAAGTCAAGCCCTACACGAAATTTGTTTTGTTCCTGTGCATGTGCCCATTGTACCAGAGATGCCATGACAATGAAGGCATAAAAAAGTTTTTTCATAATAAAATGTTTAATTGGTAATTTGATTTTATTTCAATTAGGTGCCGAAAGTAACCCATATACAGGGTTGGGGATGTCCAAATCTAATGGATGGGCTGTTTGACTTTATGAATGCTGGAGTTGAATTGGTGGGGTAGATGGGATATGTCTTATATGGTTACATTTGAAGCATGAAGCCATTTGTTTTTAAACAATTCACTGTCCACCAAGACCAATGTGCTATGAAGGTGGGTACCGATGGGGTATTATTAGGTGCTTGGACCTCTTTGGAACATGACCCTCAATCCATTTTAGATATTGGAGCGGGTACCGGATTGATTGCTTTGCAACTCGCCCAAAGATCAACAGCAGAAACCATCGATGCCATTGAATTGGACGAGAACGCCTACGAACAATGTGTGGCCAATTTTGAAGCATCGCCATGGGCAGACCGACTGTTCTGTTATCATGCAGGTTTTGATGAGTATGTGGATGAAATGGACGAGACCTATGATGTCATTGTTTCCAATCCACCTTTTTTCGGAGAAGAAGTGGCCAGCGGGGATGAATCACGCGATAAGGCTAGGCAAAACAGTTCGTTGCCGTTTAAAGAATTGGTGGAAGGCGTTTCCAAACTATTAAACAGTGATGGTATTTTTGCTGTGATCATTCCTTTTAAAGAGGAAGACAGTTTCATCGACTTGGCTAAACGTGTTGGCTTGTTCCCAAATCGAATCACAAGAGTGAAGGGAAATCCAAGGGCAGAGGTTAAACGAAGTTTATTGGAGTTTGGTTTTTCAAAAAAAGAACCGCTTGTAGATAATTTGATCATTGAAGAGGAGCGACATCAATACACAAAGGAATACATTGGATTGACGCAAGCATTTTATTTAAAAATGTAACATTGAATAGACTAAATGTTATATTTGACAAGTAAAATCTCTATTGATGAAGCCCGATTTATTTGAAGCCCCAGATTACTACAATCTAGATGATCTTCTTTCCGAGGAACATAAACTGGTTCGCGATGCTGCCTGCCAATGGGTAAAGCGAGATATTTCACCCATTATTGAGGAATATGCCCAAAAGGCAGAATTCCCTAAACAAATCATTGGTGGTTTGGCCGAAATCGGTGCTTTTGGCCCCTACATTCCTGAAGAGTACGGCGGTGCAGGCTTGGATCAAATCAGCTATGGATTGATCATGCAAGAAATTGAGCGCGGTGATAGTGGTGTGCGTTCCACTGCATCTGTGCAGTCTTCTTTGGTGATGTATCCCATTTTTGCTTATGGAACAGAGGAGCAACGAAAAAAATACCTTCCCAAACTCGCCACAGGGGAGTGGATGGGGTGTTTTGGACTCACAGAGCCCAATCATGGTTCCAATCCCGGAGGCATGGAAACCAAGTTCAAGGATGTAGGCGATCATTATGTTCTAAATGGCGCTAAATTGTGGATTTCCAATTCCCCTTTTGCCGATGTAGCCGTAGTGTGGGCCAAAAATGAGGAAGGGCGAATCCATGGGCTTATTGTGGAACGAGGTATGGAAGGATTTTCCACTCCTGAGACTCATAACAAATGGTCGTTACGTGCTTCGGCCACCGGAGAACTTATTTTTGATAACGTAAAAGTGCCCAAAGAAAATTTGCTGCCGGGTAAAAGTGGACTCGGTGCACCGTTAGGTTGTTTAGATTCCGCTAGATATGGAATAGCTTGGGGCGCCATTGGAGCGGCCATGGATTGTTACGATACCGCACTCCGATATGCCAAGGAGCGCATCCAATTTGGAAAACCCATCGCGGCCTATCAATTGCAACAGAAAAAATTGGCCGAGATGATTACTGAAATTACCAAGGCACAATTGTTGGCTTTCCGATTAGGACAGTTAAAGAATGAAGGCAAAGCTACCACGGCACAAATTTCAATGGCCAAACGGAACAATGTGGATATGGCTTTGAAGATTGCTCGCGAAGCCCGACAAGTGTTGGGAGGCATGGGCATAACCGGGGAGTACAGCATTATGCGCCACATGATGAACCTGGAAAGTGTGATCACCTATGAAGGTACCCACGACATCCACTTGTTGATCACTGGAGCTGATATTACAGGTATTCCAGCTTTTAAATAGTTTAAGAAACTTTTTCCACTGTCACCTTAATGGATTTGCTGATAGGGGTCTGACTCTTATCCGCAAAATGATTGTAGGGAACCAACAAATTCGTTTCCGGAAAATAGGCGGCCATGTTCCCTTTGGGAATGTCATACGGAATCACCAAAAACTGTTTGGCAGTGCGTTGAATCCCATCATAATTGCTATGCATGTTGATGACATCCAATTTCTTCAATTTACGATTGGCCATATCTGCTTCGTTCATAAAAACCACTCGGCGTTCGTTGTAAATACCTCGATAACGATCATTCAATCCATAAATGGTGGTGTTGAACTGGTCATGGGAACGGATGGTCATCAAAAGCAGCTCATCGGATTGGAGTTGATGGTCGGGCAAAGAGGTAATGGATAATTGTGCCATGCCATTGGGTAGCATTCTAAAATCACGTTTACGGACATTGTTGGGCAAGTAGTACCCAAATCCTTTGGATTGTTCACTCGTTTTCTCAAATCCTTTTACAGTCTTATCGATAAGTTCTCGGATGAGATTATAATCTTGCCCCAAGGCATACCAATTCATGGAATGATTCCCCCTAAAATACGTATGGGCCAATAGCGAAATAATCTCAGGCTCACTTTTAATGTGTTTCGATGCAGGCTTCAACAACCCTCTACTTTGACGGACTTTTCCCGTACTGCTCTCCATGGTCAGAAATTGAAGCTCTCCGTTTTTCTCATCTTTTTCGGAACGTCCAAAAGTGGGCAATAACAGCGCTGTTTTTCCAGTCACCAAATGACTTCGGTTCAATTTGGTACTGATTTGGACCGTTAAATCACAATTTTGAAGGGCCTCTGCAGTATATTTTGTGTCCGAAGCAGCCATCACAAAATTACCGCCCAAACAAATAAATACCTTGGCTTTCTTTTTGTGCATGGCATCAATGGCCTCCACCGTATCATATCCCTTTTTAGTAGGTGGGTCAAAATTGAGATGCTCTTGGATTTTCTTGTTTAATCTTTTACTCACGTAGTGCATGATGCCAACGGAGCGGTCACCTTGCACGTTACTGTGCCCACGAACGGGACAGGTTCCGGCAAAGGGTTTTCCAATGGCACCCTTCAACAATAGGATGTTTACGTATTCTTTAATGCATTCCACTGCATTTTTGTGTTGGGTAATGCCCATGGCCCAACAGACCACGATTTTGGAATTTTCGGCCAGTAGCTGTGCCGCTTTATCAATTTTTCGCATGGAAACCCCAGTTCGTCGCTGCAAACTTTCCATGTCGTAGCGTTCCAAATCCTTCAATAGGTCGTCATAACCATCAACAAATTCCACAATAAATTCGTGATCAAGAATATTGGAGTTTTTGGCATCAAGGGCGACCAGTTTTTTTAAAATGAGTTTGGCGAGTGCAATATCCTCATTGATTTTTACAGGCAAATGAATATCGGCAATGGGTTGTCCGTTCCCTAACATATCGGAAACACTTTGCGGGTTTTTAAAGTTGACCAATCCCGTTTCGGCCAATGGATTTATACTGATGATTTTCCCGCCGTTCTTTTTGCACTTCTCCAGAGCCGATAGCATTCTAGGATGATTGGTGCCAGGGTTTTGCCCTACTACCAGAATCACTTCCGCCCCGTACAAATCGTCAAGTTTTACAGAACCTTTTCCAATGCCCAAAGTTTCGGAAAGGGCCACTCCGGAGGATTCATGGCACATATTGGAACAATCGGGCATATTGTTGGTGCCAAAGGCACGGGCAAACATGCCGTAGAGATAGGCTGCTTCGTTGCTAGATCTGCCCGAAGTGTAAAAAATGGCCTCGTTTGGGTCTTTCAAATTGTGTAATTCCTCAGATATCAATTCAAAAGCATCCTGCCATGTGATGGGTTCGTAATGTACGCTATCGGGTTTGAGCAACAGGGGTTCTACAACCCTACCTAATTTATTGAGTTCAAAGTCACTCAACCGGGATAGTTCTTCCACGGAGTGTTCCGCAAAGAACTCCGCCCCAATATGTTGTTTAGTTGCCTCATCGGCCAAGGCTTTGGCCCCATTTTCGCAATATTCTGCAATTTTTGAGGGATGTTCGGGAACGGGCCAAGCACAACTGGGGCAGCGAAAGCCATCCTCTTGGTTCATTTCCGCAAGGGCGCGCATAGAATTTACAACCCCCATTTCTTTAAAACTGTGTCGTAACGCTTCCTTTACCCCTAAAATACCAGCCGAGATTTGCATGGGTTCTTTTAGGCGCAGTCCCGTGAATTTGATATCCCCGGTGAGGGAAATGCTGCGCTTTATTTCTTTTTCCATGCTCTAATATAGGATTTTGGGGCGGGATAATTATTTTTCATCATTTTGGCCAAACCTACGGTGAACGGAATTACTTTTAATTCAAATTTGAATTACCATGGATTTCCTATGTAATTTAGCGAAAATCGAGTATTTTAAAGCATGTTTGCCCTTGTAGATTGTAATAACTTCTATGCCTCTTGTGAACGGGCTTTTCAGCCTCAGTTCAACAATGTTCCCGTGGGTATTTTGTCCAATAACGATGGATGTTTCATTTCACGCAGTGATGAAGCAAAGGCACTTGGATTGCCCATGGGTGCTCCAGAATTTAAGTATAGACAATTTTGTAGGGAGAATGGAATCAAAGTGTTTTCGTCCAATTATCCACTGTATGGAGATATGAGTACGCGGGTGATGAATATTCTAGGGACATTCACCCCGGACATGGAAGTATACAGTGTGGATGAGGCTTTTTTAAAGTTTGATGGCTTCAAGCATTACGATTTTGAGGCTTACGGAAGAGAAATCCAAAGAACCGTCCAAAAATGTACGGGCATCCCCATCAGTATAGGAATTGCACCTACCAAAGCCCTGGCCAAAGTAGCGAATAAAATTGCTAAAAAACTAAAATCGAAAACTGATGGTGTATATGTGATTCAATCTGAAGAAAGAC
>JAUIBH010000063.1 GCA_030427985.1 Bacteroidia bacterium
GCTGAAATGGATGTTTAGCTCATCCGTATAATTCTGCAGTTCGTCATTTTCCAGTTTTTGAATGAAATTGACGCTCTTTTTTGTGGGTAGAACAACAAAAAGTCGGTCTTTATCACCATCGTAATCAATGTTATTGGCATTGATATCGGCAAAATTGAACCGGTAAATAGATGTCGTGCTTTTATCAGGTTCTGTTTCAACCAATTCCACCTGTGCCACGTTATCTTCAATGGTGATACTTTGGGTCAAAGACTCTTTACCAGTGGCTACTTCGGCGATGGCACCATTTAAGAATTCCAATGCCTTTTCATTGGTGGAGACATTTACTTGTTTTTTTTCAAAGAATTCTTCTGCCAGAGGAATCAGTGCTTTCAGAACAGTATAAATGTCCTTTCCGTTTATGATGGAATTTGCATAAAAGGCTACCTCGCTGGTGTAGTTCTTCTGCGTGCCATCTTCCACATAACGAATACCCTTTATGCCCCTTCTCGTTTCCGCGGTCACAATGAACTCATCACCTGAAATTCTGTAGCTCACCGAGTTTGGGTTTAAGGTGGCCAAGTTCAATTCCCGGAATTCGTTTTTGGATTTATTTTTAGCATGGAAAGTTTGATCCAATAGTAATTTTCCAGCAACTTCACTGATGTTGTTTTTTTGAATGATTTGTTTTTTGGGGAGTTCCACATCGCCGATGTTTTCCGATAACCAAGTAATATGTTCAGCGTATCCGGAGAGGGCCAGTCTTTTTTCATCCTGTGCAATGGCGGAAGGAATCAGGTCTTTGATCAAGCTTTCCAGTTGTCGGCCATTTTCCGAGTCGGTGGCCAAAAATTGAAGTTCGTTGACATAGGAGATTTTGTCCCCTCCATCCGTCAAAACCTGAATCAATTTTTGTTTGTTGTTCGATAATAGTTGGATGACGATGACATCTTTTTTCGTCAGTGCGCGAACGGTGTTTTCATCAATATCAGCAAAGCTGAAATTATAAACAGTCTCCTTTTCACGACCTTTTGAGTCTATTTGTACTTCGGTATATTGAACTAAGGTGCCCTCCAGCTCTTTCAACTCTTGTCTGAAGGTTACTTTGCCCGTTTCCACAGTTTGTAAGTTATCTTGTATACTTGATATTCCTTGGGCTTTGGAAAAGGCAAAGACCAAGAAAAGACAGAAAAAGAATAAAAGCTTTTTGATAGGAAACATGGAAACAACAATGGGTTAAAAGGCCGACATGAGGAAAATGCCATATCGGCCCAACTGCTTAAACTAACTTAACTCAACACCAAATTTTTGAACGTATTCTTGATTTTATAAATCAAAATAGTAATGGACGCCTCCTCCAAAAAAGACGCCAGAATAACTTAGGCCATCACCAAAGGAACCTCCTCCGTAGCCAGCTTCAATATTAAAGCCCAACTGTTCCAACCCATCAAAGGCATATTCAATACCGGCACCGACTCCATATGCAATGGAAGAATCACTTTCATTAACATTGGTACCCCAAAAATTATCCTTGTATTTTACGGTCCAGAACCCAAGTTGTCCTACGGCATATGGTCTTAGGTTACTGCTGTTTCCGCCCGAGAAACTGTAGAGGTATCTTCCTGTAAAGCTAAAGGCACTGACGCTACCCCCAAATCCATAATTCACACTGCCTATTACAGCTTGCAACCCATGTACTTCTGTTAGATTATATCGGGCACTTATTCCATAATTCAGACTCGTGGCCTGTATGCCAGCTCCCAAAACCCCAGGGTCACTGATTTCTTGGGCACTCGCGTTAAAGGCCAAAATAATGGTAGTACAAATTGCGATAACTGATTTTCTCATGATTAAATGGTTTTAAAAGTTTTTTTGGTTTGCCCAAACCTACTTATGATATACTTGTTACGCATACGGGTTTCCTCATTTCCCCTTTTTTGTTTTTTTGAGGCTTTCGAATAGGTAGACTAGAGCAAAAATTTTGATTTATTTTATTGAATGATTAGGGTTCTGGTTGAAACATCTGTGAACGCTCCGTTCCCTGCGGTGTAGTCTGTTGTTATCTGTACAGTAAGTTCAGTGCCCGTTGGATAATCAATATCCCATTCCAGGATATATAATTTACGGAGCTGCCCTCCGATTACCTGGTATAGGTCAGCGATATCTGCTCCCGTGGGGGCATAGTAAAAACGCCCTCCTGTTTCAGTGGCCAAAGTTTCCAGATTATACTGTTGGGCACTTCCAAATCCAACAGTATAGACAGGGATGCCCATGCTTTTGGATTTGTTGACCAATCCGTTCAAGGAAATGGAAGAAGTGTTGTCAGCACCATCGGTGAAACCGATTACCAATGGTAGGACGTTGTTCAATTGGGCCACTTGATCCAAACCGAGTTCGCAAGCACTGTAAAATGCTGTGGATGATCCAATTGATGGATCAATGTCAATGGCATCGTTCAATAAGGTTGGGTCGGTTGTAAAACTTTGTACTTCCTCAACATATGATGCAAATTTTATGATTGATAGTAGATCAGATTGATTTTTAACACCAATGAAACTCCGCAATGCCTCTTCCATGTCCAAAATATCCTGATTGGACATGCTGCCTGAATAATCCAATGTAGTGGCAGCGGCAAGGGGATCATTGTTTGTTTGGTCAAAAACGGAAAGGGCAATCCTGTTCTTGTTTACCAATTCAACATTGGCGTTGGTCATCATTTCAATTTCATAATTGCCCAAGGTGAATTCTTCCAAGGGTTTGCCATCTTGATCAGTGACGGACAACAGGACCGTCAACGATTTCCCTGTTTGGGAGATTTCCAATCGTGGAATGGAGGTTTCAATTTCTGTCGTGGTGAAATCACTTAAGTTTTCAAAAGCTTCATCAATTCTGGGGGAGTCATCATCCTTGGCACAACCAAGTGGAATGGCAACACATAAAAGAAACATGGCCACTTTTAGGGTATTTTTTTTCATTTTCTTTCGGTTTGATATTTTCAGGTCAAACCTAATCTTGAACGGAAAGGTTTCCTTACGGAAACCCATATTTGGGCTGTTCAGACCCCTGTTTTTGGATAAAATGCAGATAAAAACGATTATAGGAGCCCCTTTTAATTCTCCATACAGCGTGTGGAATACAAATAACAACGCCTTGCAGGAAAAGGTTCATTCCTACAAGGCGGGATTTTACTTTTGTGAGCATTCCTTTATCCTACAAAAGGGATTTATTTGGAAAAAGGTTCCTAATACACATTTAATTCATGACTTCTTTGACTATTGGTGGAAGGGCAAATTATATGAATGATCAACCCTCTTGCATTGCCCTATCCATTTCACCTTGGTGTCTGGTACGTTTAAACTCTGATTGGGCGATTGCCCCCATTTTTTCTCTTCTTTTGACACGGGAGATTTTTTTGGTTTCAGAAGGGGCTGTTTTTGGAGGGTCGGATTTTCTATTTTCAACTATGGTCTCCGTAGGGTCCGATGTTTTGTTATTGGTTGTTTTAGCCCTAGAGCCCCTGTTTTCTTCATCATTTGAGGTTTCTTTATTCTTTTTGGTCCTAGCCTTGATACTTGCTGTAAGTTTAAGGGCCGATGTGTGGCAGTTGGATTCGGTTTCAATGGATCCCAGTATTTCAAGCGCGGTCTCATCGTTGTTTTTTGAAATTTCTGCCTTGGCACTGGCTAATTTCTTTTCACACGTTTTGTTCAAGTATCCATCATAGGCCTCGTCGAGCTTTCTTTGGATTTTCTCATAGCATACCCCACCAACTTCTTTGGGTACGGGATACAAAAGGGCTATGGCCTCACTATACCTTTTTTGGTCAATCATTGTCGAGGCTTCACTATAGAGTCTGTCGCAGTTGGAGCGATAGTACTCCAAAATTTTTGTTTTGGCGCTCTGTAAAAAATCTTTGATGGCGTCCCCCTTTGTTTTTATTTGCGAAATACTTTGGTTTATGGCTTCTTTCTTGGAATAGCCATCACCTGTGATTTCTTGACTGAATACACTATAGACTTTTCCGGTCTTCACCTCTTTTACAATAAGGTTGAGTTCCACATCGATCACATGCACATTTTGTAAACCTTCCACGACCTTATGATCATATATTTCATATTTTGGATATAGAATGAACTTGTTGGTGTAGCCTTCTCCGGCAATACCATAATTACTTACCATTCGAAGCAATCTGGATTCCAGTTTTGATAATTGTGAGCCGGTCAATCCTTCCATTTGAAGGGGCACAACCACAGAGATGCTCAGTTCATCATCTGATTCATCATTGTCCATGGCATGAGTACAAAAAATTCCCCCCAAAAAAAGAAGAAGAGCCGATAGGTATATTTTAGTTTTCATAATAGCTGATTTATAAGATTGTGATGTAAAGGGTTCCCCGGCTGTTATTGAATTTCACAGGGAGATCTATCTTGTCAAAAAAGCGGTCCAATTGACGCTCAATTTTCCGTGCGGTCATATTGGTGCAGTTTTTGGGGTCGCGCACAGGATATCTGTAATCCTCCACCATAAGTTTGGTACCCGTAACAGAAGTGACGACATAATAATTTTTATATGAAGTCTCTTCCAGCCAGTCCTCAATGACGTATTTTAATTTTTCACTTTGCGATTGTACATCGTCATCCATGGTCATATCAGTACCCTGTGAAAAACTGAACTCCATTTTGACCGTCTTGCCCTTTTCCCTGATCTCAGCCCATTTTTCGTTCATTTTCCGAAGGAACTCGTCCAGCAAAAGCTCGTTGTTGTCATTTTTTTTCTTCAATGCGGACCCTATCAAAAGGATTCTATCCGGGGTATAGTACATGTTCCCTTCTATAGGCACACTGGCCATGGAATAGCCATTATCGGTTACATTGGCCTCCAAAATGAGTGTGGCCTTGTAGTTGCTTTTGCCGTTCACTACAATTTCACTGATAATTACGTCTATCTCCACCACAATGTCCGAAGGGATGTTTCTAAAAATCCTGTTTTTAAATTCGGTCTGTGTTTCTTTGGTGACCACCTCATCCCTCATTCTGGCCCTTAATGTTGTTTCAAAGTCCATGGTGGTGTAACCTCTGTCATCAAAGGCTTGTTTAACCCTTGAAATGGCTACCCGAACCTCTGGTTGCTCGTCCATTATGGTCCTTAAGTCCTCACCATGGATGGTGCGTGGCAGGACCATAATACTGGGTTGAATTGTATTTACCTCCTCACACTCTTTTTGGGCCTGAATCGGTGCAATATTGGCCAAAAGGAAAATTCCCGTCAACACGCATTGCAGAAGCGTATGTTTTTTTTTCATAATCCGAATTTTTTGATTACTCGATGTTCTTCCAAATCTTTTTGAAGCGCTTGCATATTAATGGTCATGTTAACCTTGGCCAACCTATCACCTCCTTTGATCTTTGAGGTCGATTCACTGGACCTTGTGATAAAAGTTCCCATACGGACGGCGTAAAAGGAATTCAGATAGTCCTTATGCTTTTTAAACTCCTCTTGCTCATTGATGCCAATAAGGGGTTTGTTGAAGGGTGAATTGGATATGCCTCTAAAAAATAAGTTCTGAAATGCCAGTTTTGTGGCATTGTATATGGCTTCATCGTCGTTCTTTCCGGTATCCAAGCTATGTACTGTTATGGATTCCAATCTGTCGTTGGACACATAATTGACCCTTGCCGAATCAAAACCAACATTTTTGTTTCCGCCACAAGCCGTCAAAAGAACCGCCAAAAGCATAATTAATTTTCTCATTTTATTTCACTTTACAGATTAGTTTTGCACCAGACTCATACAGTTCCTTCAGCTCTCTGCCACCTTTGTCCACTTTGGCAGTAGATAACTTTTCACCTTCAACGGCAGCAACCTTAAGATCTGCAATCCACTTTTCCCGAATAACGTCCTCTCCATCAATATTTAGGATGGATATTTCAAATACTTTTAATTTGTCATTCTTTTTGGTATTGGTGGCGGAACCGGAATTGATCAGTACCATTGAGGCTTCATCCCCCTTTTCTTCCTCAATGGAAACAAGCTTAATGGAACCGCCACCGGATTTGTTCAAAAAATCACTCAGCTTGTTACTGAGCGATTTGGAATCTAGTGCTGCGCGAAAGGCTTCTTCCTTTGTGATGCCTCCAACATTGTCTGAAATTGTGCCTATGGAGAATTTTTCAGAATTGACCGTTGCACCCGTTTCGGTATCCAAAATGTCCACGGAGAAACTAAAAACTGCTCTTTGTAGACCGTTCTTTGAATTATCATCCTTTTCACCTAAAACACTGCCCAAAGGATTCTTTAGGATCGAGGTCTTGATTTCTTTATACGTAACATTAAATAGCTTGCTCGCTATTATTAATTCCGCTCCTTTGACCCTGCCTTGTTCAACAACATCTGCATTTATGGAGGTAATCTGTTTTTGTACCTCTTGCTCGTCGATGACATAGCCCAAGGCTTCCCGGTCCAGAACTTCATAGGTGCCGGTATTCAATATAAGTTCTTTGATTTTTTGGCAAACTTGTCCAGCTTCCACTGCTTCTTCAATGCTCAATGCCTGCGTTGGTTGTAGTCCAATGGTCGATTGTTGCCCATAGACCATCGAAGAAGCGAATAATAGGATGAATAAATACTTTTTCATTTTCATAATTTTCATGTTGTGTATAGTTATGTTAAGGTTTTAATTTTTAGCCCTTCCTAGTCGATGTCATAAAAAGCATCTACATAATCGTATTTGAACTTTATGATGATTTCTTGATCCTTGTTGATAAAGCCTTGCTGACCATCTACTTTAACCGGGGCCAAGCCATTTAAGAATACAAATGCATCCTCATAGGTTGGGGGGATGACTTCTTCACCTTTTCTATTGATGAACCCCCATTTTCCTTCGATTTTTACTGGGGCCAAATCCTCTGAAAAGCCCCAGGTCTGTTCATATTTTGGTTCCACGATGACTTTTCCGTTTTTGGCGATAAATCCCCATTTTCCAGCTTTGTTCACTGGGGCCAATCCTTCGGCAAAGGGCAGGACAAAGTCAAAACTGGGTGGAACCACCATAATATTGTCCTTGTTTATAAAGCCTTCCATACCATTTACCCCGACCGGGGCAAGCTTCTCTGAGAACAGATATGCACTGGAATATTCAAATGGAATGACAACTTCGCCCGATTTGTCTATAAACCCCCATTTTCCATCTTTTTTTACTCCAGCCAAATTTTCTGAAAATGAGGTGGCAGCATCATATTCCGCTACTATGGCCATACGGGTTTGGTGGTCTATAAACCCCCATTTCCCATTGGTCTTAACGGCAGCCAAGCTGTCTGAAAAAGGCAGGGCGTCTTCGTAGACCAAGGGTATTTTTACATTATCTTCCTTATCTATAAAGCCCCATTTCCCATTTTTTTTCACCAAAGCCAGACTTTCAGACATTTTCCAGGCCATTTCATATTTAAATGGGATGATCTCTTTGCCGTCCTTGTCAATAAAGCCCCAATTTTTTCCCTCCCGTGCCAGCGCCAGTGCTTCAACACGGTTGGTAATGGAGAAATAGAAATAGCCGCTGACAAGAATCAGCATAACTACTGAAAGTATCAGAAAAGGAATTTTCTTTTTTCTTCTTTTGGATTTCATTTTCGTTGTTTGTGGGTTTTATATCTGAAGGGTAGTTCAGTTGCTGTTAATTTTATTGATCCATCCAGAAAACCTGGGACAGCATCAAGGCTTCCAAAAGGATTGGTGCTTATATCAAATTCTTTGAGGAAGGGAATTTGAAAACCATATTTCCCTATCCGGATCATTACATATCCCGAACCTATGTATTTGTGACTTTCATCATTAAAAAGACCACCGCCCAAATTGTGCAGAAGGTTAAAATTGTTGGTTTCCAAGTCCAACGGAACTTTAACGGTATGAAGACTTGGCGAGTCAACAATGCTATCCAAGGCTCCTTTTAGGACAACCCTATTGGTCCGTTTGGATTTTAGCGAAAGCTGAATTTTTTCAATCGCATAGTCAAAAGGTTGTTTGTTTTGAATTTTGATTTTAACTCGCATGGTTGAGTTGGTGGGATTACTCAGGGAAAATGGATTGATCCGTTCAATTTCAATTTCGTCAAAGACCAAATCACTGTCCAGCAGATGTTCGGTGATAAAATTCTTTACGTTATATGGAATCTTAATCTCAAATTCCCTTCTTATTTTTTTAATGGGGTGTACGGCAAAAGCCTCTCCAACAAAATAAAAATCAACGGTTTCCCCAGATAAGATCTTGCTGTGCTTTTTTTGGAGTTTTGCCAAACTAAGGTTGCACTGAAAGGGTAGGGAAGTGGTATCTTTTGGGGTCATCTGTTTTGGAAGGGACAAGTTTCCGCTTCCCATCATTTCATCATCATAAGTAATGGCGAAGGCCAATTCTTTCAGTTGGTACTTAAAATGGGTTGGGTTGTATACCTTGGCATCAACCGAAAACAGAAAAATGGAATCGCTTACACCCTTGAACTGTAGGTTGTCATTGGAAACAAACACAGGCTCGGCCATACTACAGGAACCAAGTATGAGAGCAATGGTGAAAATAATAAGCACCCCCTTTTTCATATACTGTCTTTTTTGTTCAATGAAATAAAAATCAACAGATACATGATCAGGCTCAGTATCACAACCGCAAAAATGTTGGCGGTAAGATTATTAAAGGCATTCCCTATGAGTATACCTTTGTCGATCAGATTTTCATCATAGAGTCCCAGTTGGTCCAATGCACTGGCGGCCTCGCATTTGCAATCATTTTTATGGTAGCCATCTGGATTGAATTCGGGAATCAAAACACTTTCGGTGGCAATGCCATTGTCTTTAAAATGAGCATCCTGTAACCGGGAAAATCCTTCGGTGCCCCATCTCCCCAACGTAAAAAAGCTCAAGATCTCTATGAGCCGTGTGTCCAGTTTTGTCATTACCCCGGCCAGCATTATCTGTGGCATAAGGGTTATGGGCACTACGGTCATCACCTTTTCGGTAGTACTGAAATATGATGAAAGGAACAGCCCTATTAAAGTAGCAGAGCATGAGACCATAAACAGAAAGCCAACACTTTCCCAAAACGGCCTCAAATAGGTTTCGGGAAATTCCGTAATGACATTGATTTTAAAATTTATATGGATGATGGCCACAAAGACCACAACTTGGATCAATGCTATCAAAGAAAGGATCAACAATTTTGAAATGATATACGTATTGATGTTCAGGTTGAACATTCGCTCACGTTTATAAATGGCCATTTCACCCACAATCTCTTTAGCAGAATTACTCACGCCAAACCAAATGGCCGAAATGGCGGTAAGAAAAATAACTCCTATCCTGAACTCTGTAAAGACAAGGCTTACCAGCCCTCCTATGATCACAGGCTGTAAGAACAACAATAAAAGATTGTTGAAATCATTGAGCTTTATTTTTAAATATCTGTTCGCCAGCCAATACAGTTGGCGAAAACTGGAGTCTGGTTTGGTTTTGTTCAGTTTTGGATTTATGGTAGCCGATATGGAATCTTCTTTTGGAGCGGTGTAATATTTTTTCACCTCTTCCAAATCACTCATCTTGCTGTATACCTCAATAATACTGTCCACATTAAAATATGCTGTGATTTCATGGGGTGCTCCTTTATAAACCAAATGCCCCTTTACGCCTAAAAACACAACTTCATCAACATAGTTCAGGTCTTCTGGTTTGTGGGTCACCATGATGATGGATGTGCCTTCTTCCGCCAAGTCCCTCAGACTTTTTAGAAAACTATCTATGGTCTCGGGGTCTAGTGGGGAGGTGGGTTCGTCCAAAAACAAAATGGAGGGTTCTGTCAACAGTTCAACAGCAATTGAAATCCTCTTGCGCTGCCCACCGGACAATTCCTTTACTTTTTTGTCCCTGATATCTTTTTGGCCTTTTTGGTTGCCTTGGTCATGCTGATCCAGTTTAAGACTCTTCAGGACTTTGTTGATGCGTTGGTCAATTTCGCTTTTTGTGGTATCATCCGGCAATCTCAGTTTTGCGGCATAATAGAGCGTTTTATAAACGCTCAATTCCCTATGGATAATGTCGTCCTGGGGTACATAACCAATATCCTTTTTTACCAGGTCATAGTTGTCGATCAATGAAAGTCCGTTGATATAGACCCCTCCTGATGTTGCTGGATTGTCCCCGTTCAAACATTTGAGCAAAGTGGATTTACCACAACCTGATGGCCCCATTAAGGCAACAAAACTTTTGGGTTTTATTTCCAAGGACATGGGTTGTAGCCCAATTTTGTTCTTTGGGTATTTTTTGGTGATGCCAATGGCCTGTATGGATAGTTCTTTTTCTTTCATGTTGGACTTAATTGGCTATGTAATTTTCCAAGCACTTTATCCTATCACTTGAAAAGGGGTGGGTAGAGTTTAGTTTTGTCAAGATCGATCGGTCTTCATTCTTTTCCAGTTTTTTGAAAAAATCAGCGAACCGATTTACATCATATCCTGCATTTTTGGCAACTTCAAAACCGTATTCATCGGATTCATATTCATTTATTTGGTCAAATGGGGCGGAAAACTTGTTGTTCAAGTCGACGGCAATCTTTGTAAAATCCTCCACCCCAGTTTTTCCAAAAAATGAAGAGGTTGCCATGATCTTTTTAATTTTTCGTTCTAAATGAAGTTTTTCATGATGACCAATTTCATGCCCAAGAATAAAAGCCAGCTCGTCCATGGAGTCTATGTAGTCCAACAAACCCGACGTAAGGTAAATATGCCCTCCGATCATGGTAAAGGCATTAATGTCAGTTGATGCTATGACATGTAATTTAAACTTAGTGGAAGCATGGGCCGCATTTTTAATATTGGCAAAAGTTTGAAGCACACTCTCTTTATGCTGAAAGTCATTCAGCAGTTTGTATTTTTTCAATGTTTTCTCATAGTTGGCCTTACCAATAGCTCGTTTTTGTTCCTTTGTTAGGGAGAACATGTTATCCAAGGATTTGTTCTCCAGCTGTTTGATGTAATAGGAAGGGCCATCAAAAAGATGTCCGCAGTTTACAATGTCACCATTAAGATCCGATTGGTAGGAACTGCTCCCGGAGGAATCCATTTGGGCATTTGCCGGGTTGCTGCAAAGCACAATGAACACGCTTACCCAAAATGTACTATTTGGAATTTTCATCAGTGTTGTTGGTTTTTTCAGAGCAAGGAATTGTAGGTCGAACTGAAAGGTTCAGACCGCATCTCCTTGTTGAACAAACCTAGTGTCCATTACCAAGTTACCCTTACGGGAAACCGTAATCCAAGGAGTAAAAAATTCAAATTCGCTAAAGTGCCAATATGATCGTTTAATGGAGAGGGGTATTGTCAGATTAATCCTAAATCTTTGGCATTTGACACCAATTGGATTGTGTTTTTGGCCTTTAGCTCATCCTTTAATCTGTTTATTCTTTTTTCAATAGAGCTCAAGCTGCTGGGGGATATACCACTTTGGTTAAATTTTTGTGATATTTCATCTTGTGTGAGCCCATTTGATAGGTGGGACAATAATCTTACATCATAATCCTCTACTTCGAAAACCTCCTTTTTTTTCTGGATATTGGAAATTTGGGGTGAAAGATATGTATCCCCATTGTAAATGGATTCAACAGCTTGCTTGAGGTATTTTAGACCATTTCTACTTTTTACCACATAGCCTGAAGCATGGTTGGTCTGCACCATTTTTTTTACAGCTGCAGGTTTTTCTTCCACTGAAAAAACAATTATAGGTGTTTGGTGTCCCAAGCTTCTGATTTTTTTGATGAATTGTTTCCCATCCGCAATTTGTTCAACACGGTGGTCTTCGTTGAAGGATAGATCGGTAATGAGCAAGTCAAAAGGGTTTTGGTCATGTACGGATTTCATGAACTTTAAGTAGGCATCACCACAATATTGGGAGAGAACGACCTCCTTGACACCCAGTTCCTGTTTAAGCATTATTGCTATCCCGTACCCTATGCTGTCCAGGTCCTCGACCACCAGAATTTTTCTAAACATTTTCTCTAATTAGGCAGGAACTATTATTTCGATTGCAGCTCCAGTTTTTTCTTTTGGGATAAATTTAATGGTGCCGCCACAACCACGGATACGGGAAACCGTATTTTGCAATCCTACACCATATTTTATATCCAGGGGAAAACCTATTCCATTGTCATTGTAGTTTAGTTTTATCACGTTTTTTTCGTAAGAAAATCGCAGTCCCACCAAATTTGCCTGACTGTGCTTTTTTAAATTGACCATGAGTTCATTCAGCGATCTGTGTAATGCAACACATTTTTGTTCATCCAAGGTTGCCCAGTCAATATCCTCGATGCCCTTGGTGATAATGGTGATTCCATTCCCCTGATAATTTTTTATCAGGTTTTTCAATTCTTCCAAAAAATCATTGCTGGTCCTGATGGAACTGTTTTCATGGGAAATTTCCCTAGTACGGGAATAAATGTTTTCCAGGCCATCCAAAAGCTCATTTTTTTTGAAATCAGCCTCGTTTTCAACTTTTGTCATAAAGCTGAAAATATCGTTCGCCAGACCATCGTGCAAACGCTGACTGATTCGTTTTTCCGTATTGTATACCTCACGTAGTTTTTCCCTCTTGTGGCGTTGGTGCAATAAAAAGTAAAAGGAAATGCCAGAGACCAAAAGGATTGAGCTAAGAGAAATAAACAAAATGCTCTGTGCCCTTTCTTGTGCTAATTGGGTTTCTTTTTGGGCCGTTTCAGTTTCCAACCGTAGTAACCTTGCTTTTTCTTGGTCATCATCGTACTTCATCTTGGCAAACTGTGTTTTTACCTTGAGTTCAAGTTCTGATAAACTGTCCTTGAGAAAAATATAGCGGTCCCGTATCGATGTACTGTTGGGCTGAATTTTTAAAAGTATTTTAAGTGCATCAATCTCACCGCCGGGCATCTTGAGTTGTTTGGAGACCGATATGCAGGAATCCAAATATTTTTTGGCTTTTGCAGGTTCACTTTCTGCAAAATATTCACCGACGGTAGAGTAACTTGAAACCAGACCCCTCATGTCTCCATTGTTTTTTCGAAGCGTGAGTGCATACAAGAAAAGTGGTTCAATATCTCTATCTCCGTTTTTCCATTTGATATAGGCTATATTATGCAAAACCCGTGCGTATCGACTGGAGTTGCTGCTCAATATGGAATCTTGTAATACATCTTCCAGAATTGAAATGGCCTTTGGATAATTCTTAACATCCCTATATACCAAGGCCAAATTGTTCCTATATCCCGTAATGGTCACAGCATCATCAGATATGTTGATGGAGGCTAGGTGGTATGCAATGGCATCTTCAAAATTCAATAGAAGCCTGTTCAACGTTCCCAAAAGATCGTTGGCCCGGGATATTTGTGTGGTGTTTTTTGTGGTCTTTAAATATTCCAGGGCCTCAACAACAGTTTCCTTTGCTCCATAATGATCATTGAAGTCGCTTTGTATATGCGCCATGCTCAGGAGTCTTCTGGCCGCCCTTAAGCTGTCCCCTAGTTCAAGGGAATACTTTTTTGATAGATTGAAATAATAGAAGGCACTATCAAATTTTTGCTGTTCATCCAAGTCTAGGCCTATATTATTGCTGGATGTGGCCTGATATAGAGTGTTATTGGCCTTGGTCGCTTTTTGTAAAAGTAGCCTGTCATAGAAGGCCGCACTGTCTTTTTTTTTAAGACCGTACAACAAGTTACTTTTTCTTAAAATCAATTTGAGGAAGAAAGTGTCAATTACATTTTCAGATTGTTCGTGTAAGGCGCTGTCTATTAAAACTAACTTATCTACGGATGAAATGTCATTGGATGTGATTTTTTCAAGGAACGCCAGACTTTGAGAATTATCTGTATGGAGACCCAGCTTCTTTTCTTGAATGCAGCACAGATGGATCAGACAAATTAAAAAGAGGAGAAGTAACTTCTTCAAAGGTTGATTGGTTTGGTATGAAATTAAAAAATCCACCCGATTTACAGGTGGATTTTTCAACTAAATTCCCTTACTGATTTCCATCATCCCTTTCATCGGGATGTTTTTGATCATCGCCTGTACCCGAAAGTTGTATGCTTAGTTCAGCATCATCATCCATTGAGTCGGTTGTACAGGAGAAAAGCGTGAGGGAAAAGATAGCGATCATTAAATAAATCATTTTTGTTCTCATAATACACGGTGTTTAAGATTATGAGTCAAAAGTGATTGATTTTCAGTGACTTGTACTGACGTGTCATGACATGTCATGACACAAAAAACAAGATGCGGATAGAATTGCGGTATCATTTTTCATACATTTACAGTATGGGGTTCACAAAACTTACCGAGGAGTATCTGCCAGGCTTTATCCATGTAGTGGATCGTATCACAGAGGAGGAGTATGATTTGGACTACAAAGAGATTGCTGAAAGGGAAAACAAGAAAGGGGAGATTGTGGTGGGCCGTTCCATTGGAAGGGCTTTTGACTTGCGCAGAAAATTGGTTGAAGGTTGGGAGGGGAACAAGCAAAAACCTGTGCGGCCTCAAAAGAAAACCTTGGATGTGCTTGTTGCTTTTCTGGAGAACAATTCGAAACTATCTTTTTTGGAATATTGCATTGAATATAAGGCCGAGATTGAGGCCCATTTTGTCTTGAACAAACCTGATCAAGAATGGGTAGATGCGCTCTTTGGCAAAAGAAAGGGTAAGGTAAATGAGAAAATTTCTGCTATGGAGGACAAAAGGGAAGAGCTCATGTATGTCCTGGAAAACTATAGTCTTGAGGAATTGAAACAAGTTTTGGGTCCAAGAGCAAAGCAACAACTAACATTGCTTCTTGAAGAATGGAAAAGTGATGAATTAGAGCCTTTTTTTGAAAGTATATTGGAGCAACGTATCAAGAAATTGGAAAACAAGATAACAGCTTCCAAGAGATTGCAAAGGCGGTTGGGCATACTGTCCCTTTTATTTTTGCCGCAGGATGACGAATTGACCTTTGAAGAAGACATTTTTTCTGCAATCGAGAAGTATCAGGTGGATATTTCCAATGATTCAGAGATGGAAGAGCCGCTTTTGGATTTAATTTCCAAACTCAGTAGTCAATAGATTCACGTATTATTGTTCAAGTAACGTCTTGAGTTTTTGTGGATTGTCGGTAATGATGCCATCAACATTTTTTGCGGCCAGCCGTTGCATGGAACTCCTTACATTGACATTCCATGTATATACGATGCCGAACTTTTTTTTCAAGGTTTCATAATAGGATTCATAGAGCAACACGCTGTGGTATTCCACTCCAACGGCATCTACTTTTGGTAGTTTGTTGACAGCGGGGAAGCCAAAAATGAAGACACCCACGGTAAGTTCGGGAAACATGGCCTTTAGTTCTTCACAAAAGGACTTGTTAAAGGAAAATACCATTACCTGTTCCTCCATACCCCTTTTTTTAATGCTCTCCATCAGCTCTTTGAGCAAATTGCCGTAGTGCTTATCGGTTTTTACTTCGATGAGCAACCTGGTTTTGTTGCGTGACATTAGCTCCAAAACCTCATCAAGCGTGGGAACGGTTTCGGGACAATTCTTTAGGCGCAACTTTTTTATTTCAGCCAAATCAAGACTGCCCACCTTGCCTTTTCCATCGGTGGTTCTATCAACGCGCTTATCATGCATGACCACTAGATGACCATCTTTGGACATTCGTATGTCTATTTCCACCATGTCCACCCCCAGTAGTAGTGCATTTTTGATGGCCTCCATTGAATTTTCTGCGGAAAGGGCGGCTCCACCCCGATGAGCCACGATCTTTGGTGTTTTTATTGCGTTTTCCATGTCCTCAAAAGTAATATTAAATTGTCCCGAATTATTCTCCCACTCGATATCATTGACGGCGGTTTCCAGAATATCCCCATTTTTTACGGTAAGGTCTAAATAGGACTCACTGCTCCCAAAACGAATAAGATCATTCTCCGGAAAACTGATCCACGTTCCATGGTTTTTTCTAAAGACAAGACTGCCGTGATTTAAACTTTCCATGCCCTTACGGTTCCAAGTGTCGCCCAAGCTCATTCCCAAAAAACCGGATTTTGTGCCACTGGGAGAAACAAAACCGATAAAGGAACCCAATTTCACTTTTCCCTTTGCATTGATCCGTATGATCTGTGTGGAATCCTCGGGTATGCCCCGTATTATAAACTTGTTCTTTGAGCCCTTTTCATGCCATACATGATCACTTTTGATATCCACCTTGAATCCTTGTTCATTTTGCCAATGCGATTGGTGCTGGAACCTTTCGGTCAATTTAAGCAAAATCGGAACAGAAAGTAAGAGCACCAATCCTATGGGTAGCAGGAAAAGCATGTGCTGTTTTACTTTTTTTGGTGTGGGTGCCTCTTTGTAGTAATCCCGCAAGGACGGATGGATGAATTCGTAACCGGAACCAACCGGCCTTACAAAGCCAACATCGGACAGTTGAAGCAAGAATGTGTTGATATGGAGAGGGAAACCCTGCTCGAATGCCATGACCATTCGAAGCAGCCAATGGCAAATGGCATCGAGTCCCCCAAACCAAGCGAAGGCAAGAATCCCGAAACCCAATGCAGTCTTAAGAGCCTTGAATACTGCATTGGCCTCCATTTCTGTCAGGCCAATGTAACTGCCCAATAGCGCCCCTATGACCAAGCTCGAAACAAGAGCGGATTTTAGCCCGTTCACAAAGGATTTTGTGATTGGGTTTCTTTTGGAGAACGCCAGTTTTTCCCGTTGCTCCAGAATCACCTTGTTGCCATGCAAAAAGCCAAAGAGCCCAAAGAAAAGATAGCCCAAAAAGAAGCTTGCAAACCCTGCGAACAGGTACTTGTTTTCCACATACAGATTTTGGTCCAACCAGGCATTGATTGTTGATACGTCCTTTGTAAAGAAATTAAAAATGTAAAAAATCGGAACGACGATAATGGCCAATAAAAGTCCCCCCATAAAACCTGAAATAAAATAGTTTTTTAGACTTCCCCTGATGCGTTCCACTGGTTTTATGTCAAAATTGTTTTTTTGCCAAGTGCTCCGAATACCGAAAAATATAGAGAGCAACAGGCCCACAATGATGCCCACCAGAGCTTCGGATGTGGAAAAAAGGCCGTTGATCAACATTTCCCCACCATATTTTGGAGATCTTGGCGTGGTAAACCCGTAGTAAACCCCCAATATGACTATTAATGGAATGGTCCGATTGATGATTTTGGAAATTGGAGGAAGCAGCCTATGGCTCGTGGCTCTCAAAAACCATTTCTTGACGATGAGCATTGAAGTTAAGTAGTGCTTGAGAAGATCAATTGTAGCGATGACCATTCCGCCAATGATGGCAGCATCCCAAAAATTGAAAGGCCCTGCAAGAAATAAACCAGCGGCCATGGTAACCAATAGCGAACCGGATAACCTGGTTCCGAGGTAATATAATGCAATCGACCATTTGGAATCCAAATAGGAGGGCTGGAGTTCCTCAGGAAAGAACAACCCGGAATTTAGGGCCATTTTTCGCAACCAAATTTTTAGTTTTTCCTTTTTCTTGGTCATGGGGAAATTTGGGGAATCAAACATTTTTAATTCGTACCATTTCCATACTTGATTGAAAAACTGTTCGTGGGAGACCTTGTCTGTCCCTAAGTTTTCTTTTATGAACTCGGAATCCATCCCCGCAAGAAGGTTTAAAAAAATAGGGTACCTACAAAGAAATTTAAACTTGGGGTTTGAGCGGAAAATCTCAAGTTTTTGATAATCTCCATTTTCCGTAAGTATGGATTCGACCAATTTGGGTTTCAAGGTTTTCAGTTCAATAAGATGAAAGGGCAGTTTCCAATATGTATCCATCGGAGTGTACTCCCTATGTAGCTTCTGGTAGGTTTCGGTCTTCATTACTATGGCCATGGGTGTCTTTGAGGCCATTTCCATGAGATTTTCAAATAATGGAACGATATTCTCATCCTTGACGCGGTCCAACCCATCGAATATGGGAAAGAGAATCCCTTTGTCCAGTCCAGTCCCCAGGGAACCTTTGTCCAAATGGTATATTTTGGAAGCTTTGTTCAAGATCCATTTGGTCAGTGACTTTTGTGGTATCCAATCCGAAAGTGATATGAGCATGGGCGTGAAATCCGAATCGGCCTCAATACGTTTGTTAATGTAATCGAACACCGAAAATGTTTTCCCAACCCCAGATTCGCCAAAAATGATGAAATTATTTTTTTGTTCGGGCTTTACCGCTGATAGAAGATCGAACAGGGTACCTTGGTATCTCTCCAATTGGCCGTTATCGTTATGGAAGTGCCAATTGAGACTTTCTATATAGTCCAGATTATTGTTTCCCGAAACCCTGAGCATGTTTTTGCTTTGGGCCATGGCTTGGCTTCGAATGGTACCTTGTATGAAATTCTTTTTAGTGGCGGGAAAGATGAGTTCATCCAGACTGGGTTTCTTTTTTAGGGAAAAGTATTTTTTTCTAAGAAACCCTACCAATAGGATGCTGACCAACCATAGAAGAACCGAAAGAAATTCTTCTTTAAGGAGATGATATTTAACAAAAATCAATGTCAGAACCACTAGGGCAATAAGCACTGCATTTTTAACTTTCATTCTAATGTTCCCGGTTTATTCTTATCCTCAGATATAGGTTGTCCAAGTCAAAAATAAGATCAGTTGGAAAGATTGTGAAAAAGTGTATCCGACCTTACTCCAGTAAATCAGAGGCTTTTTCCTATTGGGGAATTGCCAATTTCCATCATTTTATAATGATATGCAAGTATTTACGGGAACCCGTAAGGACTTTCTGGTCAATGAAGCTAGGTTTGTTGACAAACGAAAACGGTATGAATAAAAATTTCATCATAAGTGCTGTCCTGATCCTTTTTCTTATGGCATGCTCAAGCAACTCATTAAGCGGTGAGTATCATGCAGAAGGGTTTTCCGTGATAAACACATTCAAGTTTAAAGGTGGGGGCAAAGTTGAAATATCCAATATGATGCAGACCTCTATGGGAACGTACAAGCGGGATGGTGATAGAATAGTTGTCACTGCCAATGGGGATGCAATTGTATTCAAGGTTTTGGATGGGGGCAAATGTATTGATGGCGGTGGAATGTTGGGGAAATTTTGTAAAAAATAGAAAAAATGAACATACGTAAACGAATCACCCTTGTAATTGTTGTGGCTTTGGTCTCCTGTGGCTCAGATGAATTGACCAATTCCAAGGCCGAGAATATTATTGATGATTGTTTGGAAAATACACCAGAGTTACGGACCGTCTCAATCAAGACCAAAGCTGTAAAGCTTATGGGCGAAACATTGGAAAAAT
>JAUIBH010000153.1 GCA_030427985.1 Bacteroidia bacterium
CTGCTGTGGTAGGCACCACAAGTATTCCAGGGTACAAGCACTGAGGTGACCGTTCCTGAATCTTCCAAAGTCCGACTTAGGTTTTCTGGTGCCAATCCACGTTCTTCGTAGGCTTTGGAGAACATTTTTCCAGGAACCACAATAGCCAAATACTGGTCCGATGCAGTAACATTAAGTGCCAAACAACTCCCCACGGTACTGGCAAAAAGCCCAAAGGTGGTTTTAGCCATTTTCAAGAGGGATTCCGTTATGCGTTCCAAAGCGCCTATGCCATCCATTACACCACCAAAAACCATGGCACATATGATCAACCAAATGGTGCCCATCATCCCGGACATGCCTCCGGAAGAAAATAGGTCATTTAAGGCTGGGTCATCTGTAGCAATGGAGGTGTCCACGGTGATGGCATTCAAAATACCTTTATAGCCTGATTCCAGAGTCAAACCTGAGCCTCCACCGATGGTGGCCACAATATCCGGCTGAAAAATCAGAGCGAACAATCCACCCAGTAAAGTCCCAATAAGCAAGGCCAAAAGGGGCGGGGCTTTTTTTACAATCAAAAAGATCACCACCACTGGAACTATAAAAAGCCAACCACTCACATTAAAAGTTCCGCTGATATTTTCCAAAATAGAAGTGGTGTCGGCAACCCCAGAAGTGTCTATGGTAAACCCAAGAATAATAAAAACAATGAGGGTGACAGCTATGGTTGGAACCGTGGTCAAGGTCATGTATTTAATGTGGGAAAACAAATCCCCGCCGGCCATGGCAGGGGCCAGATTGGTGGTATCGCTCAAGGGCGACATCTTATCTCCAAAATAGGCTCCAGAAAGTACAGCACCTGCCGTCATGCCTAATGAAATGCCCAAAGCCTCACCAATACCGATAAGGGCAATTCCTACCGTTGCAGCCGTGGTCCAACTACTTCCCGTTGCAATTGAGATAATGGCGCAAATAACTACACAAGCGGCTAAAAATATGGTAGGATTCAAGATCTGAAGGCCATAATAGATCATGGCGGGAATAATGCCACTGACCAGCCAAGTTCCTGAGAGCGCACCAACCATCAAAAGAATGAGCAAAGCTCCTGTGGTGGAACGGATGTTCTCGGCAACCTCGGCAATCATCTGCTCGTAGGAAACCTTATTGAAAAAACCAACAATGGCCGCTACCGCACCACCCAACAACAAAATAAACTGATTGGAACCACTGAGGGCATCATCACCAAAGACAAAAACGTTGTAGGCCAACATGCCCACTAGGGCAAAAACGGGAATGAGTGCTTCCCAAATGTTGAGTTCTTTATTTTCTACAATGTGTTCATTTTCCCTGTGCTTTGGTTCTTCCTGCTGGTTTGGCATGTGGTCTGAGTTTGTTAAGAAGTAATATTACAACTTTGAAGCATGTTCTCCAAACTGCTAACGGCTTCCCATTACGTTAAAGTGGGGTTGTTGGCCAAAATTCCCAAGGCTTCCATGCAGCGGCGCATGGCCAAATAGGTTTTATGGATATTGTTGTCCAATCCAATGGAAAATCGAATCAGACCTTCGGTTAGTCCAAGTTCTTTTTGCTCCTCCAGTGGGATTTCAGAAGAAGTGGAAGTCCCTGATGCACTAAAAAGGGTTTTATAGAAACCAAGGCTCACCGCCAGATATCCCAATTTCTCTTTTTGCATCATTTCCATGAGTGTGTTGGCCCTGTCCAGTGAACCTACATCCAACGTTAGGAGTCCCCCGAAGCCATATTCGGGATTCATTTGAGACTTCATGGTTTGGTGTCCGGGATGACTTTTTAATCCGGGGTAAACCACTTTAAGTCCATCTTTTTCAAATTGTTGGGCCAAATAGTAGGCATTTTCACTATGTTTCTTTATGCGGATGTGAAGCGTGCGCATATTTTTTAGTATAGAAGCCGCCCGTAGACTATCCAACGTGCTGCCCAAGAGCATTCCGGCGCCATCGTTTACGTCTTTTAGACTGAGGCAAAACTCCGAAGAAGCACAAACGGCCCCAGCCACACAGTCGCTACTCCCATTGATGAATTTGGTAAGGCTGTGTACTACAACATCGGCTCCCAATCTGGCCGCATTGATGCTCAATGGGGAAAACGTATTGTCCACCACCAACGGAATTTCGTGTTTTTTGGCCAGTTTGGAGAGGGCTTGAATGTCGGCCACTTCCAATAAAGGGTTACTGATGGCCTCACAATAAATCATTTTGGTTTTTGAGGTGATGGATTTTTCAACTACATTCAAATCAGTGATATCGATAAAAGATGTGGAAATGTTGAACTTTTTCACAAAGTTTTTCAGAAAAGCATAGGTGCCCCCATAAATGGTTCTACTGCAAACAATATGGTCATCTGTATCGCACAATTGAAAAATAACTGAGGTAATCGCGCCCATACCGCTGGCAAAAACATTTGCCGATTCGGTTCCCTCCAGTTGTGCCATGGCCTCACCCAAATAGAGATTGGAAGGAGAGGAGTGCCTGCTGTAGAGGTAGCAACCTTCGGTGTTTCCCTCAAAGGTATCGAACATGGTCTTGGCTGAAAGAAAAGTATAGGTGGATGAATCTGATATGGAAGGGTTTACGCCTCCAAATTCACCAAAATATTGCAAGTCCTGAATGTGTTCTGATGCTTTGTAGTCCATAGTTGTCGATTTTGGTAAAAATAACTAGGAGTAGTTCAAAAATCAATTAAAACTTATATTTGTAGAATATAAATCTAAAATATATATATAATTGTGTATTTTGTTCTATACACAGTATGTGATGTAGGACAAAAAAGAATATTCGTCATGGATGCCTTGGATAAACAACTGATACAACTATTGCAGAAGGACTGCAAAAAGACCACCAAATACTATGCGGACCAATTACAATTGTCTAAAACGGCAGTATATGAGCGCATTAGGAGACTGGAACGAACCGGTATCATCACGAATTATGTGGCCTTGGTGGATAAAGAAAAAGTAAAACGTGATTTTACGGTGCTCTGTCAAATTCGATTGGTGCAGCACACCAAGGAGAATGTATTGAGATTTGAAAGAGAGGTACTAAAGCTGGAGGAAGTATCGGAATGCTTTCATGTAGGCGGTGACTACGATTACATCCTTAAAATTAATGTGGAGGATATGAAAAGTTATCGGGAATTTATGGTGACCAAACTTACGGCCATCAACAACATTGGAAACACCCAAAGCTCCTTTGTCATCAATGAAGTAAAGAACCGCCCATCTGTCCATATTTAGTAAAGTTTAACCTAAAGCCATGTTAAAATGATGTTTAGCCAAGCCTAAGATGGCTAATTTGTTGGAGTTAAGTAACCATCAATCATCAAAAAACATCATGAAACTGCGTACACGTATCTTTCTCACCGCATTGGCAACGGTAATTGGCGGACTCTGCCTGCAACTGTACACCACACTTTCCAAAGATGTTCTTTTTAATGGGATTCAGTTTTGTACCTCCTCCAAAAGTGATTTGATCTTGGGGACCATCGCTCTATTTATTTCGGCTGCTTTTTCAGGATTTATGGCGTCGCTGATCGTGGTACGGGACAATTTTTGGCCACATTTCTTTATTTCACTTTTTATCATAGGAAAGCTTTCAGTGGCCGCCATCTGTGCAAAGTGGGGTGGACCCCTATGGTTTGAGGCAGGACTCCATTTCTCACTTTTAACAGGCCTTTGGCTGGGCTGGTACGGTGCCG
>JAUIBH010000154.1 GCA_030427985.1 Bacteroidia bacterium
CCCCATCTGGGGTCAACTGCGCAGACAGGTCCTCATCCAAAAAATCGCTACAGGAATCCAATCCAATAGCCAGACAAACAAGTATGATAAGTTTTATGTATATCTTATTTTTCATGATGTTTTGTATTAAAAGTTAAGCTTAACTCCCAAGGTCCATGTTTTGGAATTTGGATAAGAACCCGCATCTCCTCCACTTGAGTCTCCAATTCCGTTGTTGGAATACGCCTCGGGGTCCAAACCTTTGTAGTCAGTAATTGTCCACAAGTTGGTACCGCTCAGAATCACCTGCATATCAATACCCTTGAGAGTCTCTTGAGGAAGATTGTACGAAAGGCTCACATTCTTCAACCTCACAAAATCTCCTTTTTCAACAAATCTTGAAGATTGTATTTCCTCAAGACTGGTGGGGCTAAAGTGAGGAATGTCACTATCTTCATTCCCTGGAGCCCATCGATTTAAAATGTCGACATGCACAGATTCCCTGGCATCCACATTGGGCATTACACCAGTGGCATAGCCAAAGTTCCATTTATCAAAGCCCGTCATTGCATTAAAAAACAGGTTAAGGGTAAAGTCCTTATAGCTTATAATGTTATTCCAACCATAGGTGGCTGTTGGGGTACCATTTCCTATGATCTGCATATCATCCGCATTGATACTGTTGTCCCCGTTAATGTCTTCATATCGAGAATCACCCGGTACATTACCGTAGACCGCAGCTTCTGTTGCTTGATCAGATTTCCAGGTTCCCAAATACCGAAGGCCCCAATAGGTTGAAAGTGATTCACCAGGGGTTAAAATATTTTCTGGTTGATTGGTAAGACCTGCTCCGACACCTCCAGATAGAAAGATTTCAGATCGGTCACCAAGACCTACTACTTCATTTGTCAAAAAGGCGGCATTGAACGTTGTATCCCAAGTAAAGCTGCCATTATCAATCACTGTGGCATTGATTCCCAGTTCAAAACCAGAATTATCGACCTGTCCTACATTTTTGACAATTTCCCCTCCTCCCACATAATCGGGAAGGGGTTGGTTCAGCAGCAAATCCTCGGTAGATTTTTCATAATAATCCATTGTAACTCCTAAACGGTTGTTGAAAAATCCCATATCCACACCAAAATTCAGCTGGCTGGTGGTTTCCCAACGTAGATCGGCGTTCCCTGGATTCCCCAAAACAAAACCTGGAGTCAAGCTTCCATTTAAATAAGAAGCGCCGGCTGTGTTGGGATCTGTGTTCAAAGTGGTAATTGTACCGAAAGGAGCAATGGCCTGGCTTCCTGTCTGGCCCCAGCTCGCCCTTAATTTTAGTTCATCAAAGAAGGATTCTTGCATAAAGTCTTCTTCGGAAATTCTCCAACCCAAGGCAACGGATGGAAACGTACTGTATTTATTGTCGCCTCTAAATTTTGAAGAGCCATCTGACCTTACCGAGAGGGTAAGCAGATATTTGTCCATGTACTCATAGTTCAATCTTCCTATATAGGAAAGGAGTGTTTCCTTACTTTTGATCGCGGTAGAGGAAGATGATCCAACCAAGTTAAGATTGTCATACCTGAAAACAGGAAAGAGCAAGTTACTGGCGTCTGTACTGAAGCCGTCTATCTCCCTACTCTGGTTCTCAAAAACTGCTGTTACCGTGAGATCGTGCACCCCATTAAAATTTTTCTTATATGTTAGGTTGTTTGTATTCTGTACAAAAAGACTTTCCATTGAGGATCTAGTGGCTGTAGCCGTTTCGTTGGCAAGCCCCAAAGTAAAATTCTTGGTTTGAGCATTGGAATAGCTTAAGCCGAAACCAACATTAAAGGTCAGTCCTTCAAAAAATTCATAATTGAGGGAACCATTGGTAGTAAAAGTGCTTACTTCCGAAATTCGATCATTAAGGGCAGATTCCAATGGATTGGCCTTGATTGACGAAATGGGATCCCTAACGGTAAATTGCCCCATCTCATCCCTTGCAGGGGTAGTGGGAGCCCAAGTCAAGGGACCGGCCAAAGAACCACTGGTGTTCCCAGAACCATTTACGTTATTTGTCTCCCTTCGGTTAAAATTGGTCTTAATGTCGGCCGTAAGTTTATCACTCAGGTTCGCTTTTACATTGGCCCTTAGTCCAAATTTGGTATAATCTGAATTTACAACAATACCTTCTTGGTCCAGATAATTCCCAGACACAAAATAGGAAACTCCCTCTTTACCACCTGAATAATCGAGTTGGTACTCCTGGCCGAAACCGGTTCTGAACAAGAGATCTTGCCAATCTGTACCGCCATTTACCCTGAAATTATCAATTTCCTCTTGGGTAAACTTTGGAGCCAATCCAAAATCCGATGCCCTTGCGTTCACAACTTCGGCGAAAGTGGCCGCATCCAACAAATCCCATTCCTTGATCAAATTGGCCACAGAAAGACGGGAGGTAAATGAAATCCTGGGTTTTCCCATTCTCCCTGACTTTGTTGTAATCAAAACAACTCCATTTGAACCCCTACTACCATAGATGGCTGTGGATGAAGCATCCTTTAATACCTGCATGGATTCGATGTCTGCTGGGTTAACATCCCTAAAATCGGCCCCTACAAAACCGTCAATGACATAAAGTGGTTCGTTGCTACCATTGATCGAGTTGGCACCACGGATCCGAATGGACACGGTTCCACCAGGTGCTCCTGATGAATTGGTGACGTTGACCCCTGCGGTTCTCCCTTGCAGAATCTGATCCACCCGGGTGACGGGCTGATCCTCATAGTCCTCTGAACCTACCACTGAGATGGCTCCGGTTAGGTCTTTTCTGGTTTGTGACCCATATCCCACAATTATTACTTCGTTGAGGGCTTCAGCATCTTCCTGTAGTTGGATATTCAACGTTGTGTTGGTGCCCACTGTTCTTTCAACAGGTTTCATCCCTATGTAGGAAAAGACCAATATGGCGGAAGAAGAGGAAACTTCAATACTATAATTTCCATCAAAGTCTGTGGCAACCCCATTTGTAGTGTTCTTCTCAACTACAGATACACCGGGAAGCGGTTCTCCCCCTGAATCGGTCACTGTACCCGAAATTGTCATTTGCACTACTTCGCTATCTGGGGAAATGTCCTCGATGGCCATACTGCTTTGACCTTCTCTAATGGAAAGTTGTATGGGTTTTAGTATTATTTGCTGGTTTTTAAAAACATAATCAATACCCTTGTTTTTGAAGAAATCCTTTAACAGGTCTTCCAAAGGCTTGTTTTTGGCTCTGATGGTCACCAATCTTTCGGCATCAATTTTCTCGGTATTATATAAGAATTTATAAGGTGTATGAGCTTCTATTCTCTCAAAAACCTTATACATCTTCACCTGCTCCATATCCAAAGTGACTTTGGTTTTTTGCGAATATGATCTGGCTTGAACTGAAAAAACAGAAACTATCGAAAGGATGGTTGCTAGTTTCATTGCTAAACTAAATTTTAGCATAGAAGACCCCCAGACAGGGGTCTGCCTATCATTTTTTTCCATAATTTTACAATGTTATTAGTTAAATTGATTTTAGCTGATTATTCTTAATCGGGAAATGGTGCGACATTTTCCGATTTTTTTTGGTTGATCTTTTTATTTCTTCATTGGCATATTGTTTTTGGGTTCATGTATTATAATGTGATTACCCTCAACTGTATAATCAAAAGGGGTATCTTCTCCAAATGAGTCCAAAA
>JAUIBH010000064.1 GCA_030427985.1 Bacteroidia bacterium
CTTCTTACAGATAGATCTAATCCAAAAGGTGGTCCACTTTGGCCCGGCGAGGGTGGGTCACTTTCGTCCGGCCAGCTATGGTCACTTTAACCCGGCGTGGGTGGTATACTATGTCCGGCGTTTCCAGTTTAATTTCTATCACCATTTTTGCTCAGGAACGGATGCAAGTACAAAGTCCGGATGGGCATCTAACTCTGACAGTTTTTTTAAAAGGTGATGCCCCTTATTATAATTTAGATTTGTACGGTACCACTTTTTTGGAAGATTCTCCGTTGGGACTTAGTACTTCCATTGGTGATTTTACCCAAGGATTGCAAATGGTATCGCATGATGTTCAGGAGGTTAATGAGACCTATCAAATGTCCAATGCTAAGTTCTCCAATAGAAAGTATGAGGCTTCTATGTTGACATCCAAGTTTGCCAACAGTACAAATGATACCTTATCCATAACGTTCAAGGTGAGCAACAACGATGTGGCATTTTCCTATGGCATTATTCCGGGAAATGGACAAACCAATGGTATCATAAAAGCAGAAAGTACGGGGTTTAATCTCCCAAACGATGCTACGGTATTTTTATCACCCCAAGCATTACCAATGACCGGATGGCAAAAGAGCAAACCAAGCTACGAAGAAAATTATTTGTTCGATCAACCAGTAGGTACTCCATCTGAATATGGTGTGGGGTTTACCTATCCTGCCTTGTTCAAATTGAACGAAAAGGGTTGGCTCTTGATCTCCGAAACTGGAGTTGATAGCGGTTATGTTGGTTCCCGATTGGGTGAAGGCAGCAAGGATGGGCTTTATACCCTGGATTTTCCCCAGATGGGCGAGAACAATGGTATGGGTGAAAACCATGTGGGCATGGCATTACCGGGAAATACACCTTGGCGAACTATTACCTTAGGAACATCTTTGAAACCCATTGTGGAATCGACCATTGCTTTTGATGTAGTAAAACCAAAATATGAACCGACAACGGACTATGCTCCTGGAAGAGCAACATGGAGTTGGATAGTTTGGCAGGATGGTAGCATTAATTATGAGGACCAAATTGAGTTCATTGATTTGGCAGCTAGTTTGAATTTCGAATATGTGTTGATTGACAACTGGTGGGATCAGAAAATAGGTCGCGATCGCATTGAAGAATTGGTGAAGTATGCTGGAACCAAAGATGTATCCATCTTGCTGTGGTACAATTCCAATGGTTATTGGAATGATGCTCCCCAAACCCCACAGGATAAGATGAACACTGCCCCTGCACGAAATAAAGAAATGGCATGGATGCAAAAAATTGGTGTAAAAGGCATAAAGGTTGATTTTTTTGGAGGTGATAAACAATTCACAATGGGGCTGTACGAAGAAATCTTGACAGATGCCAACAATTATGGCCTAGCCGTAAATTTTCACGGATGTACCTTACCTAGGGGATGGCAACGAATGTATCCTAATTTTATGACAGCTGAAGCAGTACTGGCATCTGAAAACTTGGTCTTTTCGCAGAGGGCTGCGGATTTACATTCTTACAAGGCAACCATATTACCCTTTACCAGAAATGCCGTAGGCGCCATGGATTTTGCCCCGGTTTTTCTAAATAAAAAACTTTCCAAAGATCAAGTTAACGGTTCCATTCGAAAAACTACAGAAGCTTTTGAGTTGGCCACCTCAATACTATATTTTTCACCAATTCAACATTTTGGACTTACTCCTAATAATTTAGGGGAACAACCTGAATTTGTGCTGGACTTTCTAAAAGAGGTCCCATCCGTATGGGACGAAACCGTTTTCATTGATGGTGAGCCAGGTAAATATTGCGTCATTGCCCGAAGGAAAGGAGATGCTTGGTATGTAGCTGGTGTTAATGGCGAAAAAGAATCCAAGACAATTAAAATAGGTTTGCCTATGCTTGAAAATTTGAATCTAAAACAAATTTATGATCAACCAAATCGTTCGGCAGCCCTAAAAACAATAGAAAAAGCCAAAACCAATGCCATGAAAATTAAAATGCTCCCAGAAGGGGGTTTTATAATTGTGGGCACGCCAAAATAATAGAAGAAAACCAGTAGTTTGAATGTACATACGTATACATTTTGGACTTTTTGGCACAGAAAATCTTTTAGGCATCTTTCACAGAACTTCAAGACACATCGTTTGCAAACCAATGGCAAAATTATAGGCAATCATCCAATCTTGATAGGATATTGCTCCATTCCCACTAGTGTGGTTCTTAATAGGTATATTTAAAACCTATGGAAAATATAATTCAGATAGAAGCCGACTTCATAGAAAAAAACACTGATTTCCCTAATTTGATCAATGCTCTGGAAGTTGCTTTCTCCAAGAAATCAGCTATAGTTCCAATGCGCCATCATCACGATTTTCCAAACCCTCCGGTTGGTAAAGAGTCCACTTTGTTGTTGATGCCCGCTTGGAATCCCGGTAAGGAAGCAGGGGTTAAAATAGCGACGGTAAGTCCTGCCAATGGCGAATTTGGTTTGCCTGCCATCCAAGGAACGTACATTTACCTAGATGCCCTAAAAGGAAGCATAAAGGCAGTGTTGGAAGCCAAAAGTTTGACCGTGAAACGCACAGCGGCAGCTTCTGCGCTTGCATCTAAATTTTTAAGTAGACCCGATTCCAAAACAATGCTTATGATTGGTACAGGAGCCCTTTCTCCTAATTTAATCAAGGCCCATGCAAGCATACGGCCCATAGAGCAAGTTTATGTTTGGGGTAGAAATTTTAAAAAGGCAGAACATATTTGCACCCTTTTAAAAGATGAAAAATTCGACATAACTCCAGTAAAAAATATTGAAGATAAGATAGGGCAGGTGGACATAATATCGGCCGCCACCTTGTCAAGCACACCTCTAGTATCGGGAAAATTTTTAAGGCCGGGGCAACATTTGGATTTGGTAGGGGCCTATCGCAAGGATATGCGAGAGGCTGATGATGAAGCCGTTATGAAGTCAGATGTATTTGTGGATACCTTTGAAGGTGGATTAAAAGAAGGAGGTGATATTGTTATTCCCTTAAAAAATGGTGTTTTAAAGGAAGAGGACGTTAAAGCCGATTTATTTGCAATGGCCGGACAAAAACTTAAGGGGAGGGAAAATGATGAACAAATCACTTTTTTCAAATCTGTAGGGCATGCCTTGGAAGACTTAACGGCTGCTACGTATTACTTCAACTTGTTTAAAAACTCGAGGACATGATTTACAGGTTCGTGTTACGCGCAAAAGGATTCTTTTCTTTTTTTCTTTTTTTCAGCCGATTTTTGGGAATACAAAATTGTTATTCCAATACAAGCACCGGTAAAGGCTAAAATAGCACCAACCACACTCGCATAAGTTACAGGTAGTCCAAAAATCATGGGAAGACCTCCCAAATAAGCACCAGATGCATTTGCCATGTTAAAGGCACTTTGGTTCATGGATGACCCCAATTTTTCAGCTCCTTTGGCTGCTTTGATAATCGATATTTGGATAGGTGCGGCCAACGAAAAAGTGATGACACCTACCATAAAACTTACAATATAAATGGCGATGTGACTACTGGCCAAAAGCGAATTGATCAAAAGAATGGTGGTCATGCTCAGCAAACTTATGATGACAGATTTTTGCGCTGAAAAAACTTCTACCATTCGGGCTCCCAAAAAATTTCCGAAGAACATTCCCACTCCAGCAACAATCATGACATATCCTACATAAGCTTCGGGCAATTGCGTTACATTGATGACCAAGGGGGCTATATAGCTGTACCAAGCAAAGAATCCACCGGTTCCAATAGTGGTCAATGCGATTAGTGCCCAAAGTTTTTTACTTTTTATACCGGTAGAAGAGCCTGGACTTTCATTGGATTCTGATTCTTCCAGCGATTGTTTCGGCATCCAATAGCACAAACTGGCCAAGGTAGCAATCCCCGAAATCCCCACAAGCATAAAGGAATAACTCCAGTGCAACTCCTGTCCAATATAGGTGCCAAGCGGCACACCTACCATGTTGGCAACCGTAAGTCCAGAGAACATAACGGCCATGGCCTGGGCAGCCTTACCAGGTTTTGCCAAGTAGCCCGAAACTACGGCACCGATACCAAAAAAAGCACCATGGGGCATTCCAGCTAAAAACCGGAGCAACAACATTACCCAATAATTCCCTGAAAATGCAGAGAGTGTATTGAACACCGTAAACCAAACCATTAAAAACAACAATGATTTTTTTGGGGATAATTTTCCCGTGACCTTGGCCATAAAGGGAGCACCTATAACTACGCCCAATGCATAAATAGCGATAAAATGCCCAGCTTTGGGAATGGAAATGCTCATGGAATCTGCAATATTGGGTAAAATCCCCATGATCACGAACTCCGTTAGACCTATCCCGAAGCCACCAACGGCTAGCGAAAGCAAGGCTTTTGTATTTGTTGAATTTATAGGTTGTTTCAAAAGAGCAATTTTAGACTCGCAAATAGTAATGAATTTACAAAGGTACGCGCTTACCCTTGAACTGGGTGCAAGCATTTTCACATAATTCTGTTTTGGTTTGTCCAATTGGGAATGCCCTAAAATACGTTGGAAAAGACTGGAATGTTTACAGAACAATTCATCATATCCCTTATCTTTAAAAAACTAAACATGCAAAAGACAACGATATGCTAATTCTTTCGTGGAACGTGAACGGTATCAGGGCCGTCAACAAGAAGGGTTTCTTGGAGAATATTAAAAACCTGAATCCAGATGTGCTTTGTATTCAGGAAACCAAAGCACAGGATCATGAAGCTGAAAAAGAGCTTTTAAAGTTGTCCGATTATTCCATATTCACGAATTCGGCCGATAAAAAAGGCTACTCCGGTACAGCACTATTAAGCAAAAAGGAGCCGATTGCAGTCAAAAATGACATGGGAAATCCAGAACACGATTCCGAAGGAAGAATACAGTGCGCTGAATATGAGGACTTTTTTCTTGTGAATGTCTATGTGCCCAATTCTGGACAAAAATTGGACCGTTTGGATTACCGAAAAACCTGGGATGCAGATTTTCTGGAGTACCTGATTAACTTGGAATCGAGCAAACCTGTGATTGTATGTGGCGATTTTAATGTTGCCCACAGTGCCATAGACCTTAAGAACGACAAGTCCAACTACAACAAAACTGCTGGCTATACGCAAGTTGAGATAGACGGAATGGACAATTTTTTAAATTCAGGGTTTGTGGATTCCTTTCGGAAATTACACCCAGATGAGGTGGCCTACACCTATTGGAGTTATCGTTTTAAGGCCCGTGAGCGAAATACAGGTTGGCGAATTGATTATTTTTTGGTCAGCCCAAAGTTGATGGACAAAGTTGAATCAGTCCGTATTTTTTCAGACATATACGGCTCTGACCATTGCCCAATTGGGTTGTACATCAATCTGTAACTCAATAGTTACCCTCTTTTCCTTTTTTTAGCAGAGCAAACATCTTCAAATGTCTGATTGATTATCTAGCATGATGTCAGGTTAGAGCTTGTGGTTTTTCCCTTAAAAATTTTCAATAGAACCGTTTATTTGTTGATTCACTCATAGTTGAACCGGCTTTAAATTAATTGGGGCCACGTCAAAGCAATAGGCTATGGCTAGAAACAAGCTACACGTTAATTGAAAGTTAAACTAACCAACATTAATAGTAATACTTTTATATTTGCGAATATTAATCTCAAAATGCACATAAAATGGAAAGATTAATGCAATCTCTTCGCATGGGAATTAATGAGAAAATCTACTTAAAAGACCCTGAATCATCAGACTTGGGAAAGAAAATTATTGAAAAAAGTATATTGATGATCAATGAAATAGGGTTTGAAAGTTTTACTTTTAAAAAGTTGGGGACTGCAATTCACTCCAATGAAAGTTCTATTTATCGGTATTTTGAGAATAAACATAAACTTTTACTCTACCTGGCTTCATGGTATTGGGGTTGGTTGGAGTATAAAATGGTATTTGCCACATATGGAATTCCGGATGATGTAAAAAAGCTTAGAAAGGCCATTGAAATCCTTACTCAAAATGTTGAGGAGGATTCCGCATTTGCCCATATCAATGAGGTTGTTTTGAACAAGATAGTTATCAACGAATTTTCCAAATCCTATCTCACCAAAGAGGTTGATCACGAGAACAAAGAAGGGTATTTTTTGGTCTATAAAAGATTGGTCAATAGACTAACAGAGATGATTGTGGCCGTAGACTGCAAGTATCCATACCCTATAAGTTTGGCCAGTACCATTTTTGAAGGGTCGTTGCATCAATATTTTTTAAAAGAACATTTTCCTGCTCTAACCAACTGTAATGAATCTGTATCTCCCTTGGAGTATTTTACAGATTTAATTGATCGAACTTTAAACATAAAAACGAATGGGTAAAGATATTTTAACGGCATGGCAACGATTAATTCGGATGCTCACCCTAGACAAAAAAGACATTTTCCAGGTATTTTATTATGCAATTTTTGCGGGGCTGGTCAATCTTTCCCTTCCTCTGGGAATACAAGCTATTATTAATTTGATACAAGGCGCCCAGATAAGCACATCGTGGGTGGTTTTGGTTGTTTTGGTGACCTTGGGCGTGGCTTTTGCCGGGGCTCTTCAATTAATGCAGATCAGGATTATTGAAAACGTTCAGCAGAAAATTTTTACACGTTCTTCTTTTGAATTTGCGTATCGATTTCCAAAAATAAGGATGAGTCAGTTGCGAAACTACTATCCGCCTGAACTGGCCAATCGTTTCTTTGATACATTGACCATTCAAAAGGCACTGTCAAAAATATTGATTGATTTTCCTGCCGCCCTGTTGCAGATTATATTTGGCCTGATTCTACTCTCTTTCTACCATCCATTTTTCATTATTTACGGTCTGCTATTGGTGTTGTTGATTTACGTGGTGTTTAAATTTACGGCACAAAAAGGGCTGGAAACCAGTTTGGATGAATCCAAGAACAAATACAAGGTGGCCCATTGGATACAGGAGATTGCAAGATCTATCATCAGTTTTAAACTTTCAGGAAAGACCTCACACGCCATGGATAAAAATGATGCCCTTGTGGCCAGTTATCTAGATGCCAGGGAAAGTCATTTTAGGATAATTGTCATTCAGTTTATCCAAATGATCGGATTCAAGGTTTTGGTAACCGCCGGGCTTTTGCTTATTGGTGGACTATTGGTGCTGGACCAGCAAATGAACATTGGGCAATTTGTGGCTGCGGAAATTATTATTCTTTTGGTGATCAATTCCGTTGAAAAATTGATTTTGGGATTGGAAACGTTCTATGACCTTCTAACATCCCTTGAAAAAATGGGGCAGGTAGTGGATAAGGAACTGGAACCCCAAGAAGGGGAAACTCCGTTTAACGGGTTTGATGGACTCACCATTGAATTGAATGAAGTGACCTATAAAGTGCCGGGAAGGGAAAAGAAAATACTTGATGACATAACCTTCACCATAACGCCACATTGTTCAATCCTGTTGAAAGGTCCCAGTGGATCGGGCCGATCTACCCTGCTCCGATTGATTGCAGGGATTTTGGAACCCGCAGGAGGAAAAATTTATGTGAACAATGTTGACCTCAAAGGAATTTATCTAAACGAATACCGATCATTTTTGGGGCAGTCTCTTACCGAAGAATACCCTTTTGAAGGGACTATGTTGGATAACATCACCTTTGGTGACAAGAACATTCCCATGGAAGATGTGTATTGGGCCATTGAGAAAACAGGGCTCACCCAATTTGTGAAAGAGCAGCCCAACGGGCTTCAGACCATTCTCTATCCAGAAGGAAAGAAGATTCCCTATACCATTTCAAAGAAAATAGTGTTGGCCCGTAGCATTGTGCATCGTCCCAAACTATTGATCCTTAAAGACCCCTTGGATCAATTTTCAGAAAAGGAAGCTGATGAAATCATGAAGTTTCTAACGGATTCATCCAACGGATGGGCATTGGTTGTTGTTAGTGAAAATCCAAAATGGGTGCATCTGTGCAATAGAACAATCGCCATAGAGAACGGTAGGTTGATTAAAGAAAGTTAAAATTATGCTGAACATATCTCATAACAAACTGAACAAAAAAGTAGACATTAGTGTCTACAGGGCCGGGGCAAAAGTTTTTCACAAGCGGCACTATAAACAATTCAATCGTTTTTTAGCCGCATTCTTCATTATGGGATTCATTGTGCTGTTTCTACCGTGGACTCAGACGATATCAGGTCGTGGCTATTTAACCACTTTAACCCCAGACCAACGCCCCCAAACCATTCAGTCCCCAATTCCAGGGCGAATTGAAAAATGGTTTGTACGAGAAGGGGATTATGTGGAAAAAGGAGATACCATTCTTCAAATCTCTGAAGTGAAGAGCGAATATTTTGATCCTAAATTGGTAGAGCGTACCGGTCAACAGATCAAGGCTAAATCCATGTCCGTAAACTCTTATCAAGAAAAAGTGGGCGCATTGGGGACCCAGATTCAAGCTTTGACCCAAGAGCGTCAGTTGAAACTGGAACAGGCCAAAAACAAATGGACACAATCCAAACTCAAGGTAAAAAGTGATAGCATTGACTTGGAGGCGGCCAAGACCAATATCGCCATTGCACAGCGGCAATATGACCGGGTGGTACAATTGGAAAAGGAAGGATTGAAGGCAGTGACCGATTTGGAGGAAAAACGATTGAAACTACAAGAAGCCCAAGCAAAGATCATATCCCAAGAGAATAAGCTATTGGCCAGTAAGAATGACGTTATAAACGCCCAAATGGAAATCAATAGGGTACAGGCGGAGTACACCGACAAAATTTCCAAAGCACGGAGCGATATGTTCACGGCACAATCAAACCAATTCGATTCTGAGGCCGAAGTGACCAAGCTTGAAAATGCATACACCAACTATGAAATGCGAAATAGTCTACAATTTATACGCGCACCGCAGAGTGGTTATATCAACAAGGCACTGCAATCTGGAATTGGAGAAACATTCAAAGAAGGGGATAGACTTGTTGGAATAATGCCAGCCAGCTATGACCTAGCTGTGGAAACCTATGTGGAACCCATAGACCTACCACTTATCCATGTAGGGGAGAAGGTACGGATTCAGTTTGATGGTTGGCCCGCAATTGTTTTTAGCGGTTGGCCCAATGTTTCCTACGGAACCTTTGGAGGAAAAATTGTGGCCATTGAAACCTTTATCAGCCCAAATGGAAAATATAGGGTTTTGCTAGCTCCAGATGAAGAAGATGTAGAATGGCCCAAGGATATAAGGGTGGGTTCTGGAGCAAGTACCATGGCGCTATTGGAAGATGTTCCCATTTGGTTTGAGTTGTGGAGGCAGCTCAACGGCTTTCCGCCCAATTATTATCAACCTCAAAATACAAGTGCCAATGCCGCTAAACAGTAGGATAAAATTTTTCCTTTGTATTTTTTTCTTGGTCACCTTGGTTTCCCAAGCCCAACAAGACAGCTTGATTTTGGGTTTCAAAGAGTATTTGGGCTATGTGAAAAAATACCATCCCATTGCCAAACAGGCCCAATTGACGATAGCCACAGGGCAGGCCAATCTGATGAAGGCCAGAGGAGGCTTTGACCCTAAGGTGGAAGTAGATTACGATCGAAAGGAGTTTAAAGGAACCGAATATTGGGACCGCCTCAATACTACCTTTAAAATACCTACCTGGTTTGGGATTGAACTCAAAGGGAATTATCAGCAAAATGAAGGAACCTACATTAATCCCGATGAGACCCTTCCTGCAGATGGTTTGTACAGTGCAGGGGTGTCCATGTCATTGCTGGATGGTCTTTGGGCCAACGAACGTATGGCAACCCTGCGCAAGGCAAAATTTTTTAGGGAGCAATCCAAGGCCGATCAAGACATTATGGTGAATGAGGTTTTGTATCGTGCCTCAATCGCTTATTTTGATTGGATGAAAGCATTTAGGGATGCTGAGGTTTTCAAAGATTTTTTGAACAATGCAGAAACCCGATTTCAGGGTATTCGGCAAAGTGCACAGGCTGGGGATATTGCCATGATCGATACGGTGGAAGCTGGAATAGCAGTACGTAATCGTGAATTGGGTTATGAACAGGCCAAGGTGGAATTAATGAAAAAATCTCTGGAGGTTTCCAATTTTTTATGGATAGAGGATGTACCTGTTGAGCTTCAGGCCGGCGTAACTCCAGACCTTGATACGGCCAATGAGATTGATGTAACCTTAGAGATCCTCGGAAAACCATTGGACAGTTTTAGTTTGGAAAATCATCCCAAACTACGTTCGTTGGAATTCAAAATAGGTGGGCTTACAGTGGATAAGCGACTCAAAGCCAATAAATTGTTGCCCAAGTTGGATGTGGAATACAATTTTCTAACGGAATCACCAGATAGAATTAACTCCTTTGTGACAGAAAATTACAAAGCAGGACTTTCATTTCAATTGCCTTTATTTTTACGAAAGGAGCGGGGAGACCTTAAATTGGCCAAATTCAAGTTGATGGACGCGGAATTTGAAAGAGACAATGCCCAAGTCGAGATTCAGAATAAGGTAATTGCCATTTATAAGGAATTGGATTCGTATACTACCCAAAATCAATTAATAGCGAACATAGTACAAGATTACAATACCATGCTTGAAGCTGAAGAAAGAAAGTTCAGTTTTGGGGAGAGTTCACTGTTTTTGATCAATTCAAGGGAAAGTAAGTTGATTGATGCCTACTTAAAACGAAACGAGATGCAGAATAAATTTTTTCATACCAAAGCAAAACTGTTCAAAAGCTTGGCTATTAATCCAGAAGACCTATAGTATAATCCTTATTAATATGTTTAAAGATTAATATTGTAAAGTTGAACATTTTGTATCTTTAATGAGGAAAAAGTAGTTGTAGCCATTCAAACCAAAATCAATAATTATAATAGGTTATAATGAGGTGTTTTACACAATCGGACTTAAATTCTTTGGATGCGTTGTACCGTATAAACTTGATTAATGGCCTCTCTGGGTTTAAATCAGCCAATTTAATAGGGACTGTCGCTGCGGATGGAAACGAAAACGTAGCAATTTTCAGTTCAGTGATTCATTTGGGATCAGACCCTCCAATTTTGGGATTTATCCATAGACCCATTACTGCTGGTGGGAACACCTATGAAAACATAAAGCAAACCGGTTTTTATACCATCAATCATCTTTCAACGGAGATTATGGAGGAGGGTCACCATACATCGGCAAATTATGATCGGGATGTATCCGAATTTGAAATGACCAACTTAAAATCGGAATATTTAAATGATTTTAAAGCTCCATTTGTCGCACATGCCCCAGTTAAAATTGGGATGAAGTATCTAGAAGAATATGTCATAAAACCCAACGAAACCATTTTAATGGTAGGGGAAATCATTTCCGTTTATATAGAAGACACTTTATTGGAATCCGATGGTTTTATCAATCTTTCCAACGGAAATATCGTGGCTGTTAATGGGCCAGATGGTTATTCCCTAACAAAATTGGAGCAGCGATATCCGTTGCAATATCCCAAACCAAAGTAAAAGTCAGTTGACTTTTACAATGACAAAAGCTCCCAAGATTCATTACTTGGGAGCTTTTTCATTAACTAACAATACTTGAAATTATGAATTTTTAATTTGTAGTATCAGGAATCAATACGCCATCCAGCACATGTATTACACCATTGATGGCTTGCACATCTACGGCATCAATTCCAATGCCCATGTTTCCGGCACCATCGGTCACATCTGCAATGTTGTCACCAGTACCCGGTAAGTTAATGGTAATGGCATCACCTTCAAGGGTGGTGGCCATGATACCATCGGATAGATCACCAGAACGTACATTGGCGCCTGCCACTACGTGATGCTGTAAAATTGGAATTAAATCTTCCTCAGCAGGAATTGCGGCTAGTGCTTCAAATGCTGCATTGGTGGGTGCAAATACAGTAAATGGATCATCACCATTACCATTTTGTGCAGACAAGACGCTAACAAAGTCCGTGCTTGGCGTAAGCTCGGTCAATGCTTGAACCAAAGTGGAGAAATTGGGGTCTGCCACAGCAAAAGTTACTACAGTGGGCAGGTCAATTACAGCGTCTACAGCATGAATTACACCGTTGGTAGCTACAATATCCGCGGCAACAACAGAACTTACTCCATTTAGCGTAACTCCATCATCAGTATTGATGTACAAGCTTAGATTTTCGTCCGTATCAAACTCTGCTACGGTGTTCACGTAAGAATTTGTCAACCCTGATGAGAAAGCGGATGCCCCAACAATTACATGGTTTGACAAAATTGCATTCAAATCATTGGAATTGGGATTTGTAAAGGCAGCAAAGGCATCATTTAGCGGTGCAAATACGGTGAATTCGTCTTCTTCGTTGGAAAGAAGATCTGTAAAAGTAGTGTTGCCTCCGTTAGTAAGAGCGGCAACTAGAGAAGATAAATTGGGATTGGCCACGGCATGATCAACGATGTTTGGCAAATCAATAACCGCGTCAACCACATGAACCACTCCATTTAATGCTTTTACATCTGCTGCAACTACCGATGAAACTCCATTAAAGGTAACTCCATCAGAAGTGTCAAAGAAGATACTAATATTTTCATCTTGTGCTCCGCTGGCCATGGTTGAGGTATATCCAGAACCCAAGCCTACTAAATCCGTACTGTACAATTCTCCTTCAATAACGTGATTAAGAAGAACTTGAGTCAGCACATCTGTTGGAACATCATCAAGTGAGGCACCATCCAAAAAGGTTTCAAAAGCCTCGTCTGTTGGAGCTAGGACTGTAAAAGGACCATCACCTCTTAACACTGTAGGTAAATCACCATCAGCTGCTACAAGAGCAGCTACTAAGCTCTCCAAGTTGTCGTTGCCGATGGCTAAATCAGTAATGGGTTTTAGAATTATATCTCCCAGTTGATCAATGATGGTTTGTGGTAGAAGTACTTTATCAATAATATGAACAACTCCATTAGAGGCTTCAACATCAGCTGTGGTCACTTGGGCATCCACATCGGTTGCATCCCCTATAAAAACACCACCACTGGTACTCACTTCCAATGTTGACCCTTGGAGTGTGGTTAGTGTTTGACCATTGCTTAAATCGGTGGACAAGGCTGCAGCTCCAGGTACCACATGATAGGTTAAGATAACGGCCAATAAATCTTGGAGTTCTTGTGAGTTGAAGTCATCCAACGAATCAAATCCGTCTAGTTGAACCAGTAAATCAGCAAAGGCCTGGTTGGTGGGTGCAAAGACCGTAAAGGGTCCATCACCACTTAAGGCCGTGACTAAGTCGTTGTTCGCGCTTTCATCAGCCTTTTGCAAGGCAGCAACCAAGCTGCTCAAATCTGATGTAGCTTGCGCGGCTTCAACAATGTTTACGGTTGTCTCTGGTGGGTCTACCATTCCATTGTCATCATCCGAGCAGGATGCAAAGATGAATAGTAAGAGTAAAAAGGTTCGTCCGGTTATTCTTAGCAATGCTTTCATGTGATTGTTGTTTAAAATGTTTAACAATTGGAACATAAAATTAAACAATATATATTTTGTTTAATAATATTTCTAAAAAGTTTAACAAAATAGTTTTGATAACTAGGTTTACTGGACACGGATTAAAAGGAACCTATCTTGTAAAATATTAAGGCATACACTGAAGGGAGTGAATAGTAGTATTTGAAGAGAAGGCAATTCTATAATTAAGTAGTTGAAAAAAAGGTCAATTCAATATTATGTTCAATGGTCTCTGTTTTTTAAATTTTAACGATATTTATGCAGATAGTGACCGTTTTTTGGCAATGGAACAGTCTTAAAAGGGAGATCACAAAAATTTTTTAGGAACCAAAGAGCTGAGGGAAATGGTACCTTAATTCAGCTAGACCATTAAAGTTGGGGCTTGAATAGGGACAACTCCCTTGGGCTATCTTTGTTGTTATTAAACCGCTTGGGTGGGTCGTTGGTCTAAAAAGTACGGATTCCAATTTGAAAATTAGGAATATTAATCACGCGCCCAAGAAACGCATATAACCTATATGGGAAATACAAACTTTTGGATTTGTTCTCTTTTTTTGGGTGACGTAAAGTATTTAAATCAGTGCTAATAAGTAGTTTTAAAACACAATGCAGATAATAGAAAATTCAACGGTCTACGATGCCATAATTGTGGGCTCAGGAGCCGGAGGGGGAATGGCCACAAAAGTGCTTGCCGATGCAGGCCTCAAGGTGGCCGTAGTTGAAGCAGGTCCGTTTTTCGACCCCGCTGACCCCGAACAGCGAACGCAGCTAAGATGGCCATATGAATCTCCAAGAAGGGGAGCGGGCACCGTAAGACCCTTTGGTGACTTTGATGCCGCATATGGTGGATGGGAAATAGAAGGAGAACCCTATACACACAAAGAGGGAACAAAGTTTGATTGGTTTCGTTCCCATATGTTGGGTGGTAGAACCAACCACTGGGGGCGAATTTCGCTTCGTTTTGGACCAGATGACTTTAAACACAAAAGCATTGATGGGTATGGTGATGATTGGCCTATCAGCTATGATGATGTTAAGCCCTATTACGATAAGGTAGATAAATTAATTGGTGTTTTTGGAACCAATGAAGGTTTACCCAATGACCCTGACGGTTTTTTCTTGCCACCACCCAAACCAAGATTGCATGAACTTTTCTATATAAAGGGAGCAAGAAAATCTGGGATTCCCGTATATCCTGCGCGAATGTCCATGCTTACCAAAAGGATAAACAATGAAAGGGGAGTCTGTTTTTATTGTGGGCAATGTTCCAGAGCCTGTCAGGTGTATGCCGATTTTTCAGCAGGAACCTGTTTAATTTTCCCTGCCCAAAAAAGCAAGGGGCAAGTAGATCTTTTTGTTAATAGTATGGTACGCGAGGTCACCACAAACGATGAAGGAAAGGCCACTGGTGTGTCCTATATCAACAAAGAGGATAGAAAAGAATATAAGCTCAAGGGCAAAGTAGTGGTATTGGGAGCTTCGGCGTGTAGTACAGCACGTATTTTAATGAACTCCAAAAGTGCACAACATCCCAATGGTCTCGGAAATAGCAGCGATCATGTTGGAAAATATTTGCATGATTCGACCGGAGCAGACCGAATGGCCTTTATTCCAGATTTGATGAACCGAGACCTATCCTATAATGAAGATGGTGTAGGGGGCATCCATGTGTATTCACCATGGTGGAATGATAAAGGAAGTGATTTCCCCAGAGGTTACCATATTGAGCCTTGGGGCGGCGGCGGAATGCCCAGCTATGGTACCGGCTTCAATGTGAACGATTTTAATAAGTTCTTTGGTGCCAAGGCAGGTGGTTACGGAGATGTGTTGCGAAGCGATTTAAAGAAATATTACGGTGCCATTGTCGGCATGAGCGGTAGGGGCGAATCCGTTGCCCGAAAGGACAACTATTGTGAAATTGATCCCCATACGGTGGATGAATGGGGTATTCCGGTACTGCGCTTTCGGTATAAATGGTCCGATTTGGAGCGGAAACAGGCCAAGCATATGCACGATACCTTTGAAGAGATATTGACCAATATGGGCGGAGAGCTCATTGGTGAAAAACCAGGCCCGGAGGCCGATTTTGGACTTCATGTTCCTGGACGTATCATACATGAAGTAGGTACCACCCGAATGGGCGATGACCGCAAGACTTCAGTAACCAATAAATACCAACAATTGCACGATGTGGACAATGTTTTTGTGGTGGATGCAGGGGTTTTTACCTCGCAAGCAGACAAGAATTGTACCTGGACCATTTTAGCGCTCTCTTGGAGGGCATCGGATTATATAGTAGATCAGTTGAAAAAACAAAATTTATAGGCAATGGATAGAAGGGAAAGTTTAAAATCGATTGTATTGGGCTCTGTGGCCGGTGGATTGGCCCTTAATGGATGTAAACCCGGAACGGAAGAAATTATCGATGAAAAGACGATTAAGAGCACCGCGGTCAAATGGAGAACAGAGAAGGAAAATGAAGATATTGCCAAACTGTATGATGAACAGTTTTTCACTGAACATGAATTGGCCACCATGACCATTCTGTGCGATTTAATATTGCCTGGCAGCGAAGAGTTCAAAAGTGCTTCAGATGCCGATGTGGTTTCTTTTATTGAATTTATGGCCAAAGATTTGCCCGAAATGCAGACCGATCTTAGAGGAGGACTGATGTGGTTGGATCATAAGAGCAATACCGATTTTGGTGTTGAATTCAAATCGGCCACCGAAGAACAACAGAAGTCCATTTTGGACGAAATTGCCTATTATGATGCCAATGTTCCAGAAAGTGAACGTCCCTTCGAGGTCAATTTCTTCTCATTGGTACGTAATCTTACCATGACAGGATTCTATACTACAAAAATTGGAATTGAGGAATTGGGCTACAAAGGGAATACGCCCAATGTTTGGGACGGAGTCCCAGAGGATGTCTTGGAAAAACACGGTGTTTCCTATGAGCCGGAATGGATTGCCAAATGTGTAGATCAGAGTAAACGCAACGATATTGCTGAATGGGATGAAAAGGGGAATTTAATCACCTAATTTCACGTATAAAATAAAAAGTGAAGCTTGCCATTTTGGGCAAGCTTTTTTATTCTGTACTGGATTTGTTTCCAGTGGTGGAAATGGAACGTTCCAAAATATGACTTTTAACGGCATCCAGATAACTTCGTCCTATTACGTACCGTTTTCCAGCTATCTCTACACTGTTGCCTTCCAGGGCATCTATCTTGTCCATGGATACCGTGTGCGACCGGTGAATTCTAATGAATTTGTCACTGGAAAGTTCGTCCGTAAAAGCACTTAAGGTCTTGTGCACAATATGATTGCCCTTTGTGGTGATAATTTTGATATAATCCTTTAAGCTTTCCACCAAAATGATTTCATCCAGATAGATTTTTTTCATTTTCTTTTTGTCCACTTTCACAAAAATATGTTCACGGGCGGAATCCCATTTGGGATGTTCCTTGGTCTTGGCAATAGCCTTGTTCACCGCCTTTATGAAACGGGGTAGGGAAATGGGCTTTACCAAATAGTCCAACACCTCTTGATCAAAGCCCTTTGCTGCATGTTCCGCATGTGCCGAGGTAATAATGACCATGGGTTTGTCATCCAAGCTATCAAGAAAACTGAATCCATCAATAATGGGCATGTTCACATCCAAAAAAAGAAGGTCGGGCTTGTTTTCCCGCAAAAAGGCAAGACTATCAATGGCATTGTTGAAAACGGCCATTTCCTGTAGTTCCTTAATTTGTTCCATATAATTTTGGATAACCTTTATGGCCAAGGGTTCATCATCTATAATTACACATTTTAGGGTCATCTGAGTTTGAGCTTTAATTTTACAATATATTCATCCAATTCTTCATGTATGTCAAGTTTGTACTCGTCTTCACCATACCGTAGTTTCAATCTTTTTTCAACATTCAATAGCCCTATCCCGCCTGCATATTTTTCTTTGGTGTGCAAATGGTTTTTGGGTTTGGTGTTGCTGATTTCAAAGTAAAGAAACTTTTTTTCAATCAGGACTTTAATGCTTATCCGTACCTTCCGAATGTTTTGGTTAGCCCCGTGCTTAAACGCATTTTCAATGAATTGGACCAAAAGCATGGGTGCGATTTTTTTCCCTTTTGGATCTCCGGTCACCTCAAATTCCAATTGCAGGTTTTCGTTGTACCGTATCTTTTCAAGATCTAAATAGTTTTTTATAAAAATGAGTTCTTTTCTTAGACTTTGGTTTTTGTCCTTGGTTTCGTAGAGCACATAGCGCATTAAATCGGAAAGTTTGATAATCGTTTCAGGAGTTTTGTCCGATTTTTCCAGACTCAATGAGTAAATATTGTTCAAGGTATTGAAGAAAAAATGCGGGGAGATTTGGGCTCGTAAAAAGCGCAGTTCTGTTTCCAGTTGTTCTTTTTCCAATCGGGCAGCCCTTCCCGTTTCCCGAAGCCAATCAATAGTCAATTTAATGGATGCCACAAAGGTGATCACATATAGTTCGCCCAACATCATCACTATGGTATAATTAAATGTAAGGCTATGTGTTTCAGGGCCTTCAGGCCAAACATCATAACTTATCAAAAAATAGGTGAGCAAATATTTAATGACCACCATTACAAAAATGGAGGAGAACAATATCAGAACGAAAAGAATGATTTTCCGCTTAAAAATAAAGCGTGGAATCAAATAGTAGATAGTAAAATAGGTGAGGAAAATATGAATGGGAAAGCCCAAAAGATTGGCCTTAACAGAATACAGATAATCATTGAAATAGCTGCCCCATCTCAAAAAATTAAAAGTAAAATAGATCAGCCAGAAAATCACATGGTGCAAGGGAGTGATCTTGAACTGTGTGGTGGCATTTACCAAAAACTTTTCCTTGATCTGTTTTTGAAGTTGCATCTGGCTATGAATTACATTTTTTGAACATTTGGCTTCCCTCAGCTGTCATTGGTCTAATAAAGCACATAAATCCGGATGAAATTAGGAATTTTTACAAATAACTAATTATTGAATGGATTTTTAACGGCTTTACTGGGTTTTAAATGTAACCAAAGTAAAGGTTATGAATCTTTAGAATGGATTTCGGTTTAATGTCAAAAATGTTTCAAATAATAGTGCTGTTCTTTACCATTTTGGGTACCCTTTCCTGTGTTGGACAGCGTAGTGAAAATCCGCAATCCATTATTGTGTACAAAACCAACGATTCCATTCAGGTTGATGGTCTGGCCAATGAAGCAGCTTGGGATAAAGCAGAGATTTCTAGTGATTTCATCGATATTGAAGGTGTAAAAACTCCAACCTACAAAACCAATGTGCGCATGTTGTGGGATGATGCTTATCTGTATTTTTTTGCCGAAATGGAAGAACCACATGTATGGGCAACTTTGAAGCAGCGTGATACGGTTATTTTCTACAATAACGACTTTGAAATTTTCATAGACCCAGATGGGGATACCCACAATTATTACGAAT
>JAUIBH010000155.1 GCA_030427985.1 Bacteroidia bacterium
TGTGCTGATTCTGTTGCACCCTCTCTTGGATACATATTGAAGGTGTTGCGCTGCTGGTCGGAAATTAGGATATATCCGGTACCGTCACTGTTCTTGTAGATACTTATTCCTTCAATATCCCTTCCGAAATCCTCGGTTCCGAACAGGGCTAGTTCTTTATCGCCTTTTTCAGGATCAGCATAATATTTTCTCACTCCAAAATTCTCATCGGAATAGTAGATATAACCCAACTCATTGTCCACTGCTATGGCTTCAATTTCCTTGACACCACTATAGTTGCCAAAATCTCTTATCTTTTTCAAGGTTACAGTAGCGTTAGGGGCACTATCAATCCTGTATTGAGATAGATATCCGGTGGACGGCCCAGATTTAGGACCTACGATTGCATGGATTTCGTTGGTCTCGGGATGTGTGTAAAGTGCGAGGCCCATTGGGTCTTTTTCTTCCCTATCTGTAAATACAGGAAGCCCTCCACCATCAATAGGTTTCATGTCAGGCACCGTAAATATTCTTAATTGATTATTGCTTCTTTCAGTGGTTACAACAATATCCACGATTTCTCCATTGAGGTCTAAACCATAGGCAACATCAACATTATTGGGCCTTTGAAGTCCAAGAATGCATTTTTCTTTTATGATGTTCCCTTTTAAATCAAATACATATAATCCACCTCCATCTTCTTTGTCCGTACCTATAATTAGGCTTTTGGTCGGGTCTTCTTTATTGATCCATATGGCAGGGTCATCAGTGTCGTACACAACCTTTTCAGTAACATATTTGGGATGTATTGCATTTTTGGTATGTTGGGGAAGTCCATTAGGGGCGATGATTAGGTCATCTCCCGCTATATCTTCCCAGTTGTAATACTGAAAAGTTTTGTCATCGGACATCGCCACAAATAGCCCTTTTGGGAATTGGGTGCCCAAGCTTACATTGGTCACTTCGGAACCGTCGCTCTGGGATGTTGAAAGAAGAACAGACTTTACCAATTGATGCTCGTGCGGATTGCCTTGGACGCCTTCTCGGGCAAACAAGTGGAACTTGTTGGCCTGCTGGTCGGATACGATAATGTACCCCGTACCCACATCGGTAGGATAAATGCTAATCCCCTCATGGTCACGAGAGAAACCTTCAGTCGCAAAAAGTGCCAGTTCCTGATTGCCTTTATCAACGTCAGCATAGTATTTTCGAACACCTACCCCTTCATCGGAATAGTACACATACCCCAATTCATCATCCACGGCAATGGCTTCTATTTCTTTTTGTCCACTATATTTTCCAAACTCTCGGACTTTATGTGCCTTAATGTTCCCAAGACTATCGCCTTCCAACCGATATTGCCAGATGTAATTATCCTTCGGCCCGGATTTTCTCCCCACGAACGCGTAAACGATGTCGTCTGGATTTTTATAGAGGGCTATGCCCATGGGCGCCTTAAGTTCCTCCCCTTCAAAGACAGGGATACCCCCATTGTCAATAGGTGTCATCTCCGGCACTTTAAATATTCGAAGTTTATTGGTAAGTCTTTCTGTGGTAACGGCTATGGAAAATTCTTCTTCCCCGTGTTCAAATTCCTCCACATCCACATTGTTTGGCCGCTTAAGGTTTTTCACGGTTTTATTTTCAATTATTCTACCGTTTAGGTCATAAACAAAAAGAGCACCATTCTCACTTTTGTCTGTTCCAATAATGAGACTTTCGCTTGGGTTTTCCTCATTGACCCAAATTGCTGGATCATCGGTATCATGATTGGTTTTTTCCGTTACAAGTTTTGGACTTATTTTGGTTTCGTTGTTCTGCGCACCACAAGAATTGAGAACAAGTACTGATAAAATGAATAATGAATGTATTTTCATGTTTCTTTAATTTAATCTTTATATTTTTTTTCTAAGGATCTTTCCGGTAGGGTCAAATAGAATATCATAGATCTTCCCACCCTTTTTCAGGTCGACTTCATATAAGGTCTCTCCGTTTCTGGTATTTACCAATTCAATGTCAACAATCGAGTATTCTCCCATTTTTGTCTTGAGTGTTTGGAGCACGTCATGCGCCAGTTCTTCCACCGTTATTTCAGTTTCAGTCTCAAGCCATAAACCCTGTTTATCATAGTAGGATGTTGTGTGTCTGTTGTTCAAATGATAGTCAACTTGATAAATATTGCCTTCTACCGTCCAGACAAAATCTGAAGCATTGGGTTCCATTTCCAAAAAATGTACTTGAATCTTGGCTGGAACTTTAACACTGTCGCAAGCCCAAATGGTAAAAATTGACAATAGGAGGATTGTTGTTTTCATTTAAGTAAAAATATATATGAATTCTGTAGAGATTCTGTGTTAAAAGAAAAGCTTGAAAACGTGGTTTTCTTTACTATACAGGTATTCAATATGAATGTTGTTTAGGTTGCAGATTTTTGAAATCAGCGATAATCCAAGGCCAAGGGAGTTGCCACCGGTTTTTTTGAATCTGTTGAAGAGCTCTTGGCTTACCGGAATGTCCTTTCCTGAATTTTTTATGGTTATCCCATGTGCAAAAGTTGAAATACTGATTTCACCACCCTTGATGTTATGATTAATAGCATTTCGAATAAGGTTTGAAATTAAAATAATGGACAATTCCGGGTTAATGTCATACCGTATATCATGGTTCAGGTCGATTCTTAATGTAATTTCTTTTAGGGATATCATTTCGTCGTAATGTTTGACCTGTGATTTAAGTATATCCGTAATGTTGACCTGTTTGTGTTTTTGGTATACGCCGGAGTCAATTTTAGCCAAAAGGGTTAACCCTCTATTTACCTTTGAAAGTCTTATACAGTTATTGTAAATGGCATTTAGTTTGACGACTTGTTCCTTGGTCAGGTTACCGCTATGCAGCAGTTTTTCACTTTTTCTGCGAATAATGGTCAATGGGGTCTGGATTTCATGGGCCAAATTCTCTGTGAACTCTTTCAAGTTGAGGTAGTCGTTTCTCATTTTTTTTATCATCCTATTGATGATCTCGTTTAGCTGATCAAACTCTTGAGTGCTGGACGATTTGAGGTCTAAGGGCATCGAGCTTCCCAACTCATAGTTTTCCAAAGCCCTTAAGGTCTCCTTGAACGGCAGCCAAACCTTAGTGGAAATAAGAAGATTGCTCAGAATCAAAAAGGCCAATAAGCCTAGAAATACGATAAAGAGTGAAATCAAGACCTCCTTGATCAAGATATTGGGTTGAATCAAGGATCTGAACATGGTTATCTCATAAAAGGTATTTCCGATTCTCCTAGTGACCTTGAGCATTCTGTAATCGTGAAAAGTATCATCAATAATATCGTAGCGAGTAGTGTCCTTGAATATTAGGTTGTCCAATCTGACATGGGAATCTGTTTCTTTGATGATTTGCTCATAGTTGTTCAAAGACTCGAGATCAATTCCATTTACGATTTGTGTGGTGGCAATTTCCTCCCTATTAACCAAGTATTTATTGATTTCTTGATCAATGATGTTTTTGAAATCCAATACAATGATAAAACCCGCCACAATAAAAAAGAGGAGTGAAGTCGTAACGTAGTAAAGTACTGTTTTTATTAAAAGTCTCACTCTTTTTGGAATTTGTACCCTATACCATAAATGGTCTTTAAATAGTCTTTTCTACAAGCTTGAATGATTTTTTTTCTCAAATTCTTGATATGGTTATA
>JAUIBH010000065.1 GCA_030427985.1 Bacteroidia bacterium
ATGGTCCTAATGATCAAAGCCTGTCTCTTCTTGTTGCCCAGAGCATATTTTATTTGTTTTTCCGAAATGACAAAATCGTTTCCAACTTGCTCAGGGGCCACAGTGATCACCTCAGCCAAAAAGAAAAACTGCTTTAATTTTTGGTTGACGGAATGAAACGCTTCGGTAATATGTCCCAAACACTCCGTATGGGTAACATGGCTATGCGGGTTAAACCAAATGTCATTGAAATTGGTAGAGGCACCCTCGGTCACTTTTCCCGTAAAACCATCTTGTTTGTGTGGTGTTATTTTGGGCGGATCCAAGTACCAGGCATTGACACCTCCATCTCCATCTTGAAGGGGTATGGAGATATCAAGCGGTTTGGCCAGGTCTATTTTATAGTTTCTGGAGTTGTATTTTACAGTGGCAATCATGTATGTTTTCCTTGTATTGAGTAATTAAATCAATTCAATTGATAAATGCAATAAATCCCGTTTTTTTGATGAAAAACCGTCAATCCGAGTGAAATTCCAAAGGAGTTTAGTATCGAGAATTGGTTTTTGGCTTAAAATTCTGGTTCTCGATACGTTTTTTCTTTAGAAAAAACACTCGAACTGACGAATTTAAGTTATACTGTATAACAACTAGATGGTTTGGTTAAAAACTACTCCAAGAAAAACAAATCACTTGCAATCCCATCCGCTAAAAATTTTCCTTTTTTGGTGGTGAGCAGTATATCGTTTTCCAAAACTAGTAAGCCCTGCTCCAAATATTTTTGGGATTGTTGGTTAAGATACTTCACGTATTTCAGGCCAAACTCGTCTTCAATTCTTTCTAAAGAAACACCCCAAATGGTTCGCAAGCCTGTCATTACGTATTCGTTGTAGCGGTCTGTTTGGGTCAAAGTTTCGGTTTCATTGGGCAATTCGCCTTCTTCTACGGACTTGATGTATTTGACATTGTTCCGAATGTTCCAGCTTCGGTGTTGTCCATTAAAAGAATGGGCAGATGGACCAATGCCCAAATAGGATTTTCCCAACCAATAGGCGGTGTTGTTTTGGGAGAAAAATCCGGGTTTTCCAAAGTTGGAAATCTCATAATTGACGAATCCGTTCGCTTCCAACGTATCCACTAGCATATGAAACTGCTCTTGTGCCTGCTCGTCATCCACATCGGGGACGATGCCTTTTTCAATAAATTTTTTTAGGGCGGTTCGGGGCTCCACCGTCAGTGCATAACTGGAGATATGGGGCAAACCAAAATCCAAGGCTTTTTGAATGTTCGACCTCCAACGGTCATGGTCCATACCGGGGATTCCATATATCAAATCGATGGAAATATTGTCAAAGTGTTTGGCGGCTTCCTTGATACAGTTTTCGGCTTCTTCGGCATTGTGAGCGCGGTTCATCAGTTTTAAATCTTCCTCAAAAAAGGATTGGATGCCAATGCTTAATCGGTTAATCCCAATTTTTTTATAGTTTGCAAAAAGATCTCTCGACTGCCTGCCCTTCCGGCAGGCGGGCGCTCGAGATGACACTAAATCATCAGGATTGGCTTCCAACGTAATTTCTGGATTCTCAACTACTTTGTAATGGCCGTAAACCGTTTGAATCAATCGCTCAATCTCCTCATTGGAAAGTATGGAGGGTGTTCCTCCTCCAAAATAAATGGTTTCCACTGGCTCATCTGGGAGATCATCCTTTCGTAGTTCCATCTCTTTGATAAGCGCATCAACCATGGCTTCCTTTTTACCCAATTGCGTGGAAAAATGGAAATCGCAATAATGGCAGGCTTGTTTGCAAAAAGGGATATGGATGTAGACTCCAGACATCAATTATCAATTATCAATAAGCAATGTACAATAATCATTTGGCCCTTTTCGTAGTCTTTAGGATGGAAAACATAATTTTAGAAAGTTCATCCACTTTGGAATTTGGAGTTTGGGTCTCTTCAACTGCGAGCTGCCTCCTGTTACCTGTTATTTGATTTTATCCGGATTCTGTTTTACAAAAGCTTCCCAACCCGTGTAACTTTTGCCTACTTGTACTTTTCCATCATTATAAAAATGGCAAACGGCGGCGGCGAGTCCGTCTGTGCTGTCCAGATTTTTGGGAAGGGTTTTCAACTTCAAAAGACTTTGCAACATTTTAGCCACTTGTTCCTTGCTGGCATTTCCGTTTCCGGTAATGGCCATTTTTATTTTTTTCGGCATATACTCCGTAATCGGAACCTGACGAGATAAGCCAGCGGCCATGGCCACTCCCTGAGCCCGACCTAATTTTAGCATGGACTGTACATTTTTTCCGTAAAAAGGGGCTTCAATGGCGATTTCATCGGGATGGTAGGTATCAATCAACTCCACCGTGCGCTCAAAAATAAGCTTGAGTTTGGTGTAGGGATCCTCATATTTTCGGAGCATCAACTCGTTCATCTGCACAAAGTGCATCTGTTTGTTGATGACCTTGATGATGCCAAAACCCATAACGGTTGTTCCTGGGTCTATCCCTAAAATGATTTTCTCTGTTGCCAAATCGCTAATCCGTATTTAGTACCAGTGGTAACCGGAATCGGAGGCTCACCGGATTTCCCCGTTTTATGGCCGGCGCTACCGTGGTTAGGTCATTAAGGAGTTCGGATACTTTGGTGTTGAAATCTGTTATTTCATTCAAGACGGAGGTTTTTTCCTCTACGTTCAAGATTGAAATGAAACCATGCTCATCAATCACAAAATCAATATAAACCGTATCGTTTAAATCCTCATTTACTTGAAATTCCAAGCTGTCCAACGCATTGGAAAAAGAGTCCAACATCACGTTCTGAAAACACTCGCGCTGAGCTTGTTTGGTGGCTGTCTCGTCGCAGCGGTCAAAAAGTGGATATTGGTCCACATCGTTCCAATCGATAGCCAAAAGTTCTGCATTGATTAATTTTTGGGTCTTGTCCTCCTTGGACTCGAACAGCTCGCAGGACACGAACAGACCCATAAAAATCAACAACAAAACATACTTCTGCATGGCAGCCCCTATAATTTGGCTGAAATTACGATATTTTGAAGAAATTAGTTACTGGCAAAATGGATTTCCGCTTTAAGTTCAGAAACCCGCTTTTTTGCATGCTCTTCAATAAAAGGCAATAGTTTGGGGTATTGCCCCAACAGGTTTTCATAATATCGAAGCTTGGTTTTAGGGTCTTGGAAATACTCATCGGCCAGGGTGCAGACTTGATAATGTATGTACTGATTACTTTTATTTTCCTCCCAAGCTCTGGTATAATACTCCAAGGCTTCCTTGGTCTTTCCTTGTAATCGAGCAATTCTCCCTAAATCTCGATATTCATTGTCAAAAACAACTGTACGTTCCTCAATCGCCCTTTTTATATAGAATTGGGCACTATCCAATTGCTTTTCCTTAAGGAACACATCAGCAAAACCAGAATAGGCATCCGCAACAAAATCTGGAAAATTAAGTAGCTGAAGATATGTTTGATGTGCTTTCTCCGTTTCTAAGTTCGAGAGATAACCATGCGCCAATTTTTTATACATGAACGGCTTTGTTTCACCCAATTCCAACAATCGTTCAAAATGGGGAATCGCCTGATTAAATTGACCGTTGTTGAAAAAAGCAAGGGCCTTAAGATTGATCAGAGAAACATCTTCCTCATAAAATTTTAGTCCTTTATTCACATATTTTAGCACCGAGTCCTTTTCCTGTTTAAGCACAAAATATTTGCCAAGGGAATAGATACTCCGCAGGTGGGTACTATCTAACCGAATCGCCTGTCGAAATGAATTATTTGCCTCGCTTACATCGGTCATAGATTTCTGAACCCTACCCAAATAATAATAGTACTCTGGATTTCCATCTTTTTTGGAAATTAAAGCGGTGAATGCTTCCAAAGCTGCATCATATTCCTTTGTTTTCAACAGCAGCTTTCCCATCTCGAATCGCGCGATGTCCAATTTAGTATTTTTATCCAGCGTGGCTCGGTATTGAACCACGGCCTTTTTATAGTTGCCAATGGCTTCGTAAGCCCTTGCAATCTGAAGGCTCGCCTTTTCATTATCTACTTTGGCATACTCATTTATAGCCGCAGAATAATTCCCCAAGGCATACAGGCTATCGGCAACAGCAGAAGCCGATGACTGGGCACCGGCTTTACCCACTATTAAAAAGAAAATGATGCTATATTTTTTCAGGAAGGACACTATTGTAATCTAAAACTGATTGGTATGGAAAAAGGCACCCGTACTGCTATCCCTTTTTGGGTTCCAGGTTGCATTCTGGGCAACAACTCCAAAATACGTTGGGCCTCAGCCTCCAATATAGGGCTTGGTCCACGCATTTTAATGTCAACAACATTTCCTTCAGCATCAATGATAAAAATAGTATTTACCCTTCCTTGAATACCATTTACTTGTGCTTCTTCAGGATATTTAAAGTGTTTGCGAATATGCTCTTTCATCTTTTCCATGAAACATTCTCTTGTATCCGTTGCATCTTCGCAACCCGGGAAAACAGGAACTTTTTCAATGAAGTCAAAAGGTACCATTACTCCCTTTATATCTCTCCCAGAAACTGTTCCAAGTTTTTCCTCATTACTCTTAGAAATAATCGCCATAGTACCATATATAACACCTTCAATACCATCAAACTTGATGTAAGAGCCATTATTGGATTTCCTGTACTGTATATAAGACCCATTTTTTTTGATTAAATTAAATTCCCAATCTTTACCACTCTCTGACAATTCTTTTAACCTGTTATAAATCTCATCATTAGACATTTCATTTGCTTTTCCGGTAGCACGTATAAAATCATCTTCAGATGGGTTTGGTTCAGGTTCACAGGAAGTATACACCAACATCCCTAGAACAAGGGGTAACATGACCACATACTTTAACTGCCAAACGGCTTTGGATTTTTGTTTTTGTAACATGACTATTCGTTTTTTGATTAATGATGTTTTGAAAAATTGATTCACAAAACTGATGTTCTGGGTATGGAACGCTTCGGACAATAGCATATCAAAATGGGCTGCTTTATTTTGTTTCACAGCTTGGGCATCGGCAATGAATTCATGCAACTCTGCAATTCTCTTTTGATACAGGTATACTAAAGGATTAAACCATAATAGGATTCGGGCCAACTCAAAAAAGATAAGGTCCAATGAATGGAACTGTTTTACATGCACCAATTCGTGGGCCAGAATGTTGTCCTCTTTTTCCTTTTTGATATCAGCTCCCAAAAAAATGTTCCTGAAAAACGAAAAGGCCGTTGAACTTTGCGGCACTGTAATTTTGGTGAAATCCTCAAAACGTTGAACCGAACTCTTTCTTCGGAGTCTGCCTATTTGAATCAATTTGTAAGCAAACCAAACGGTGGCCAAGAAGCTCCCCGCTCCCAATACCCAATACGGCCATGGAATACTGGCCAAAAAGCTGGCTTCATTTGCTCCTGGGCCCAACACCACTCCTTCCAACTGGGTCAAGAATACGGTCGTGGTCCCCAATTCTTGCGGCATGGTGGTTTTGAGTGCTTCAATTTTTACCCAAGGCAATATGAGGGAAAGTACAAACGTGCCCAACAGGTAGACTCGGTTCCATTGAAAAAAGGTTTCCTTCTTCAGGAAAAGATCATAGGTCAATAAAAAGACCAATTGAAATGCTAAACTTTCGAGGATATAGGTAATCATTGTTCCTTGTCTTTAATGTTCTTCATAATGTCTTCCAGTTCCTTCAGGCTGATGTCGTTCTTCTTCATAAAAAAGGACACCATACTGCTAAACGACCCTTGGAAATACCCGTCAACCAAGGTGTTCAATCGTTGGTTGCTATATTCCGATTTCTGAACGAGCGGAAAATAAACATGGCCCTTCCCTACTTTTTCATGGGATACAAAGCCTTTATCCTCCAAAATCCGAACAATGGTGGAAACGGTGTTATAGGCTGGTTTGGGTTCTGGCAATTCTTCTAAAATGGCGGCTACATTGGCTTTTTTCAATTGCCATAAAAGCTGCATTACCTCCTCTTCTGCTTTGGTGAGTTGTTTCATTTTCAACTAACTTTTTAGTTCAACATGAAACAAATATAACTAAATATTTAGTTTTAACTAATTTTTTAGTTGGAAAATGAATAAAAAAATCCGCCAGCGTAGCATACTGGCGGATAATTGATTAGAAAGTTACGGTAACCTTCCCCCGCAAATAAAAAGGTGTTCCTGGGGTAAAATGAATCTCTTCAAACGAGTTCGGTTCATTGAACAAACGGCTTTCTGTGGCGAACTGTGTCTCATTCCATTCGGTATCGAACAGATTTTCCACAATCAGTCCAAAGGTCCAATTGTTTACACTGTAATTCAGTGTGGCATCAGCGACAAAATAGCCTTCGGCTACGATGAAATTGTCCTCGTTGGCAGGTCTATCATCTATATATCGGTAATTGATTCCTCCCGAAAAGCCTTGATTGCCTCCCAAGGTGACTCCTCCTACCATCGTAAAATCAGGTGCCAATGGAATATAATCATCCCCATCAGGCTCTTCAGTGCTTCGTGCATGGGTGTAGTTGGCATCGGTATACAGGTAAAGCCAGTCCAAAGGTTGGCACCTCACTCCTACTTCGAGCCCCATTCTTCTGGTTTTTCCACTGGGTTCCACAATGGCTGCATCCCCTATATACACAAACTCTTGATCGAGAAACAAGGTCCACAAAGTGGCGTTCAAGACCAATTTGTCCGCAGGTTTAAGGATGGTTCCCAAATCCACTCCGTAAGCGGCCGGCAGAATTTCCTCACCTCCATTTGCTACTACCACTCGGGTATCGTTGGAGTGAAAACCGATTCCCGTTTTCAAGAAAAACTGAGTATTCTCGGTTGGACTGAAGATGGTGTTGAACTTTGGGCTAAACGCGACTTTTTCCTCACTACGACTATCATACAGCTCGCTCATCTTGTTGATGTAATCGAACCTAAAGTAGTCCAACCGTAGCGCAGGCTCAAAGGTAAATTTGCCCGATTTGAACTCTGCGCTGGCAAAAGCGTAACCATTGACCTCATCCACATCGCCATAGGCCAAACGCTCCAATAATTCCTGTCGGTTCAGGGTATGCGACAGTTGGTTGTCGTCCACATTGTCATATCTAAAACCGATTCCTGCATTGTATTTGAATCCCATTCCGCCCAAATTGGCCGAATTGTTCTGAAAAACCGTCTTGGCACCGGCCATCAATCGGTCCTCAAACTGCCTAATTTGGTCTCCATTCACAGGATCTTCCAAGAAAAAGGTAAAGTTGGAGTAAAGTTCAAAATCGTAATGGGAGACAAATGCAATAGTGTTAAGTGATTTTCCAGTGCCCAAATTCTTGTTATGGTTCAAAACGAAATTGGTCCGGCTTGTTTGTCCGCCTTCGGTATCATCAATGGCGCCAAAACGACTGATCAATCCTTGATCTACGGCTCGTTGTGGTATTTGACCCGATGCATCCCACTTACTGGAAAAGTGTGAGGCCGTCAGCAAGAGCTCTTGATCACCAGGCAATGCATAGCGGTATCTACCCAAAATATTGATACGGTTAAAGTTCTGTGGCGACTCAAACGGACCATCCGTCAAATACAATTCCGAAGCCAAATAAGCATTGCTGTTTTGGTTGTCCATCACATTGAGCATCCCAATAAACCTTCGGGTACCAAATTGTCCCACTTCGGTGGACAGCATACTTTTCTCCAAGCTTTTTCTCAGCTTCAAGTCAACGTAGCCCGCCGTATTAAAGTTCCCTTGCTCGGCATAGTAAGGTCCCTTCCCAAAATTGACATTTTCAATAGTTTCGGGAATCACAAAGTGAAGGTCGGCATACCCCTGTCCATGGGCGTGGGATACCATATTCACGGGCATTCCATCCACATTGATGGCCACATCGGTTCCGTGATCCACGTCGAAGCCACGCAAAAATATCTGCTCTGCTTTACCGCCCCCAGCGTGTTGGCCGATAATCAGACCAGGTACCTTTCTTAAAATTTCCTGTGAGGATTTTACAGGGTTGGTTTTCACATCCACATCCACCACCCGGCTCAGGGCATCCACTTCAGATACCAAAACCACTTGATCCAAAGAAATGGAACTCTCTTCAAGAACAATACTCATCGGGTTTTGTAAATCCGATTGATTTACCACTTTGGTCTGAGTGGCGTAACCAAGTTTTGAAAAATAAATGGTATCCTTTACCGAAGTCCTATCCAGAACAAAATGACCTGTTCCGTCGGTGTGACTGTGTTGTCCGCTGGTCTTGTTAAAAATCCCAGCATCCTCAATCGGGGAACCAGCTTCATCCACCAGTTTTCCCTTTATGTTTTGTGCAGCAATAGTACCCATGAACAGCATGGACAATGCCGCCATAAAATATTTCATGTCGTTGTCTTTTATTTGATTTGTGTGAAAATTATCTCTCTAATTCATCAAAAAACTGAAGTAAGGTCATGCTGAAATCCTGCCTGCCGTCAGGCATGGCGTTTCAGCATTTCACAACCAATACTGATTCTCATGTGACCCTGAAACAAGTTCAGGGTGACGAATTCAAAACTCATTTGAAAAATTAGTTCCGCTTAATTCAACCAAATTGGGGAGGAGGTGTGATTACGGATTGGAACCAAAAAGAAGATTTGCTTTGATAAACCCATTCTCTATTTTGCAGTGGTAGCGTAGTTAATTCGGAGGTAACTCTGGTTTCTTCAATAAGATGTTTGTCCAGTTTAAAGCTAATCTCATCTTTGGACTCTTGTTCATCTGGCTGATTGGCCTCCAAGAGCTCCTTTAAGGCTTCCAAAGCTTCGTGCGAGTGCCCTGACATCGCCTCCAAAGAAGAGTAATCGATGGCTTCATGATCCAAGGCAAAACTATGATGGTGTGCTTTTGTGGTAAATGCGTGGGATACCTCGTGCAAAGTTTCCAACACCAAACCATTAAAAAGCCCAATCATATAAAACAGACACATCACAGCACATCCCGCTTGGATGAACTTGGATTTTGTATGTGTTTTATCTGGTTTCACGACCTTCGATTAATCGGTTTCAAAGTTACCTACGAAAAAATTAAGGGTAGGGTTTTATTTGGATTTTGTTTGTAACAATTGTCGGTTACATTTGTCTAACAAGAAAACACAACCATGGACATTGCCTTACTTATTTTGGGGTTTCTTTTGATGCTCATCGGCATTCTGGGCAGTTTTTTGCCTGTATTGCCAGGTCCGCCCATAAGCTGGGTGGGGTTATTGTTACTCTATTTGACTAAAGCGGTGCCTGATAATTGGTGGATACTAGCTATCACTTTTGTTATTGCCATCACCATTACGGTTTTGGATTATGTGATTCCTGCTATGGGTACCAAAAAATTTGGTGGCAGTAAAGCGGGAATGTGGGGAACCATCGTTGGACTATTGGTCGCCATTTTTTTCCCTGTTTTTGGCCCATTCGGAATCATCATTTGGCCCTTTATTGGTGCCTTGGTGGGTGAATTGTTGAACAAGGCCAATAAAGAAACCGCCCTTAAGGCGGCTTTTGGTTCCTTTTTAGGTTTTTTGACGGGTACTTTTATGAAGTTTGTAGTAACCGCTTTGTATGCCGTTTTTTACATCTACATCACCATTAAATACGCGGGCGACCTATTTACGTTTAGCTAGTCTAACCACTCCACCTTTTCAGCAATGGGAGTTCTAGCCGATGGAATCACCTCACCATCAAAATAACCCATATAGAAAAAGCCCAGACATTTTTCACCTTCCTTCAAATCAAAGAATTCACCCATATATTTTATGAGTCCGGGCGATGACCAATAACTGCCAATGCCCAGTTCGGTGCAGCACAACCACATATTTTGAACCGCCATGGCCACGGAGGCCACCTCTTCCCACTCGGGCAGACTTTCCTTGGGGTCTCTTTGCATGCAGATAGCAATTACCGCCCCAGAATTGGACGGGTTAAATTGCAGTTTTTTGATTTTTATCTGCTTTGGACTTGGGTCTGTTTCTTCATATTTATTGGAAAGGAAAATGCCCAGTTCCTGCTTTTTGTCGCCCGTTAAGACCTTGAAGCGCCAAGGTTCGGTTTTCTTGTGGGTAGGAGCCCAATTGGCTGCTTCCAAAATCTTTTCCAAGGTTTCTTTTGCAATGGGTTTATCAATATATTGTGGAGGAAAAATACTTCTTCGGTTCTTGATCAAATCAAAAATCATAGCTATTCTTTTAATTAAAATCCAAAGTTACGTCCCAAAACATTGTCCTCATAATTCCATGAGCAAATCCATACATTTTTGAAGCGCAGGATTTCTATTATCTGTTTTCCAGACCATGCTCAATATAGCACGTTGTTTAATGTTTTTCATTTCAATGAACTTCACCTTCATCTGAAACCCATGTTGAAGCATCGTCGGTACAATGGCAATGCCCAATTTGTTCTCCACCAGTTTAAAAACGGTCTGTGCATGCACCGATTTATGGGAAACACGAGGCACAAAACCACTATCCTCGCAGATACTGAGCACGGTATCGTAGTACATAGGGCTATAATCTTGGGAAAAAAGGATAAAATCCTCATCCGCCACTTGCCTAATGTTTTTGAAATGTTTTGCATCCATAGGATGGTCTTCAGGCAAGACCAAAGAAAAGGTATCCTCAAAAACCGGTCTCACATCAAGTCCCTTCGGTACACGGGACAAGCGCACAAAGCCCAAATCCAATCGGTCGGCCAAAATTGCATTGATCTGTGCACGGTTGGAAAGTTCTTCCAAAGTGGTGTGCACGGTTGGGAAATTTTCTTTCAACCCCAACAACAAATTGGGAACCACATTCTGCATGGCCGAACCCAAAAATCCGATTCGTACCTCCCCCAATTGTCCTTCTCCAATAAGTTTAACTTGCTTTTTGGTCTGTTCAAGGTGATTCAAGATAAATTCTACCTCCTTTTTCAAAAACTCCCCTGCAGGGGTCAGACTTACCTTTTTCTTGTCCCTTACAAAAAGTTGGGTCCCTAATAGCTCCTCCATTTGTTTGATTTGAGTACTCAGACCAGGCTGGGAAATAAACAGTTTTTCAGCAGCTTTTCTATAGTGGAGTTCTTCGGCCACAGCCAAAAAATAGATGAAATGTCGAAGTTCTATTTGATAATTCATACTTATTAATTATTACAAAAATAAGTATTGGTAATTATTAAACCTAACTCGTAATTTTATTCAAAAAAAAACATGGCGATAGACCGAACATTTCATTTTGGCGAAGACCATTTGACCGCAAGCATAGCTTTGGGCATGGCCCATGGCACCATAAAAGGTGTTTTCTCCGATGAATGCCTTAAAAAAGTCAATGCGAGTTCCCAACGTGTTCAGCGCATTGTGGAAAAAGGCGATATCGTGTATGGTATCAACACCGGTTTTGGTCCTTTGTGCAACACCAAAATATCCAAAGCCGACACCAAAATTCTTCAATCCAATATATTGCAGAGCCATAGTGTGGGAGTTGGCGACCCTATATCCACGGAATTGGCCAAAATCATGCTGATCTTAAAAATCCATGCCTTGGCAAAGGGGTTTTCCGGTATTGCCGAAATCACTCTGAAACGCATGCTTTGGCATTTGGAGAACGATGCCATTCCTGTGGTTCCCTCCCAAGGTTCGGTCGGGGCATCTGGCGATTTGGCTCCACTATCCCATCTATTTTTGCCATTGATAGGCCTCGGCAAGGTAGCATACCAAGGAAAGACCATCCCGACACAAGAGTTATTTGAGCAAACAGGGTTGAAACCGTTGGAATTGGGTCCAAAAGAAGGGCTTGCCTTGATCAACGGTACTCAATTCATAGCCGCACATGGAGTAATGGTAGTTCATAAATTACAGTACTGCCTGCGCCACGCAGATATTATCGGTGCCATGATGCTCGAAGGACTACAAGGTTCCATGAAACCATTTTATGAAGAGTTGCACGAACTGCGTCCCTTCAAAGGCAACCAACATGTGGCAGGGCGAATACGCACCCTGCTCCAAGGTTCCGAAATTTTGGAAGATCATATCGATTGTGAACGGGTGCAGGATCCCTACTCCCTTCGTTGTATGCCGCAGGTACATGGCGCTTCTCGAAATGCTTGGCTACACCTGAAAGAATTATTGGAAATAGAACTCAATTCCGTTACCGATAATCCTGTAATTATCAATGATGAACTCACCATCAGCGGCGGCAATTTCCATGGGCAACCCTTGGCCATGGCTTTGGATTATGCTGCCTTGGCCGCTTCGGAAATCGGAAACATCTCTGACAGACGCATTTACCTGGCCCTTGAAGGCAACAGTCCCGGTGTTCCCAAGTTATTGATGAACGACACGGGTATCAACTCAGGGTATATGATTTTACAGTACACTTCTGCTGCGTTGGCCAGTGAGAACAAAAGTCTGTGCTTCCCCGCTAGTGCGGATAGCATTCCCACTTCGTTAGGACAGGAAGACCATGTGAGCATGGGGTCTATCAGTGGTAGAAAAGCACTTAATATTATTGAAAATGTAGAGAAAATCCTCGCCATTGAACTATTGACCTCAGCGCAGGCTTTTGAGTACAGAAAACCGTTGAAATCTGGCATTCTGTTGGATGAAATCCATACATTCCTGAGAACCAAGGTCGCCTTTGCCGAAAATGATCGTGTTTTTGCCGATGACATTGAAAAAGGAATCGAAATCGTTCAGAATCGCAAAATCATTGATTTGGTTGACCGTGTGATGGATGAGAAGCAACTAAAGTGGAACACCCCGCATTTGGAGGAATTTGAAACATATTGAAAATGAACAGACCACTATTGATAGGGCCATTCACCCAATTATTTCCCATGACGGGACTCCCTTTAAAAGGAGCGCTCAAAGATGAACAATTGTCCATCATTAAAAACGGGGGGATTTTGGTTTCCGAAGGAAAAATTCTTGAAGTCGGAATATTTGATGAGTTAAAATCCGATGATGTCGACATACACCATGTTGAAGGGCAACAAGTTTGTCTACCAGGGTTTGTGGATTCCCACACCCATATTTGCTTTGGCGGCACCCGAGCACGGGATTATGCTTACAGAAATGCTGGAAAAACCTATTTGGAAATCGCCAAAGCCGGGGGCGGCATCTGGGATACGGTAACCCAGACCCGAAAAGCCTCACAGGACGAATTGGTAGCAGGAATCCTTTCCAGAAGTCAAAAACACTTAAAAAATGGCGTTACCACTATCGAGGTAAAAAGCGGTTACGGCCTTTCTATAAAAGAAGAACTAAAAATGCTACGCGCTATCAAACAGGCCAATGAAACCACGAACGCTTCTTTGGTCCCAACTTGCCTGGCTGCCCATATGAAACCCAAAGATTGGAACCATGACAAAGATTATCTGGATGTGATCATCAATGAATTGTTTCCTATCCTAAAATCGGAAAACCTGGCCAATCGCGTGGATGCCTTTGTGGAAGAGAGTGCTTTTTCTCCAAAGGAAATCAAATCCTATTTTCAAAAAGCGAAGGAAATGGGATTTGATATTACGGTACATGCCGACCAATTTACCACAGGAGGTAGTCAAGTAGCCGTAGATTTTGATGCGGTGAGTGCCGACCATTTGGAGGCCAGCACCGAAAAAGAGATTCAATTGCTGGCAAAAAGCAATACCATTGCCACGGCATTGCCAGGAGCATCCCTCGGTTTGGGATGTGCTTACACCCCTGCCCGTAAAATTTTGGATACAGGTGGCGCTTTGTCCATCGCCAGTGACCACAATCCAGGGTCTGCTCCTATGGGCGACCTGTTGACACAAGCCAGTATTTTGGGCACTTTTGAAAAACTCTCAAACACCGAAGTTTTGGCGGGAATCACATTTAGGGCCGCTGCAGCTTTGCGTTTATCTGATCGAGGCAAACTAGAAGCGGGTGCACAAGCCGATTTTGTGGTTTTCGCAACGGAGAACTATCAAGAAATCACCTATCACCAAGGACAATTAAAGCCAAGTGAGGTTTGGAAAAATGGAACACCCATTCACTAAAACATTACATCATGACTGAATTTCAGCAACAGATATTACAAGGCATACCGGAACAGCTCCCCGCTAAAAAGGCCTATCCAAAAAATGGGAATCCAGCTCCAAAACGAAAGGATATCCTCTCCACGGAAGAGAAAAAATTGGCGGTTCAGAATGCACTACGCTATTTCCCCGAAGCTTGGCACCAAGAACTCGCACCCGAATTTGCAGCGGAACTAAAAACCTATGGCCGTATCTATATGCATCGGTTTAAGCCTGATTATGAAATGTATGCCCGACCCATATCGGAGTATCCAGCGAAAACCCATCAGGCTGCAGCCATTATGCTGATGATTCAGAACAATTTGGACCCCGCCGTGGCACAACATCCTGAAGAACTGATTACTTACGGAGGCAATGGTGCAGTGTTCCAAAACTGGGCACAGTACCTGCTCACCATGAAATATTTGGCTGAAATGACCGAAGAACAGACTTTGAACATGTACTCTGGTCATCCGATGGGACTATTTCCATCATCCAAAGAAGCACCAAGAGTGGTGGTCACCAATGGGATGATGATTCCGAACTATTCCAAACCAGACGATTGGGAACGTTTCAACGCGCTTGGCGTGACTCAATACGGACAAATGACTGCAGGTTCGTACATGTACATCGGACCTCAAGGTATTGTTCATGGGACAGCCATTACGGTCATGAATGCTTTCCGAAAAGTGTTGGAGAAAAACGAATCCCCGGAAGGCAAGATTTTTTTGACAGCTGGACTCGGAGGCATGAGTGGTGCCCAACCCAAAGCAGGAAACATCGCAGGCGGAATCACCATTTGTGCAGAAGTCAATCCCGAAGCTGCCAAAAAACGTCACGAACAAGGTTGGGTCGATGAACTTTTAGTGGATTTAGATTTATTGGTCATTCGAACCAAAGAAGCCGTAGCTAACAAGGAAGTAGTTTCCTTGGCCTACATCGGCAACGTGGTAGATGTTTGGGAACGTTTTTATGAAGAAGGCATCTTTATTCATTTGGGGTCGGACCAAACTTCTTTGCACAATCCTTGGGCGGGCGGCTACTACCCCGTTGGACTTTCTTTTGAAGAGTCAAACATCATGATGGTTGAGAACCCCGAAGCATTCAAGAAAAAAGTACAGGAATCATTGCGACGACAAATCGTTGCCATCAACAAGCATACTGCAAAAGGCACCTACTTTTTTGATTACGGCAATGCCTTTTTGTTAGAAGTCTCCCGAGCGGGCGGCGATGTAATGGCCGAAAACAACATTGATTTCAGGTACCCCTCCTACGTTCAGGATATTTTAGGGCCCATGTGTTTTGATTATGGGTTTGGCCCTTTCCGGTGGGTATGTACATCGGGTGATTCAAAAGACCTTCAAAAAACGGACGCCATTGCGCTTGAGGTGATGAAAAAGATAAAATCCGAAGCTCCCGAAGAAATCCAACAGCAGATGCAGGACAACATCAAATGGATTTCGGAAGCGGAACAGAATAAACTGGTAGTGGGTTCGCAAGCGCGAATCCTATATGCCGATGCCGAGGGACGAAGCAAGATTGCGGATGCCTTCAACACAGCCATTGCCAAAGGAGAAATCACTGTTCCTGTGGTATTGGGCAGGGATCATCATGATGTAAGTGGGACAGATTCTCCTTTTCGAGAAACCAGCAATATTTATGATGGGAGTAAGTTCACCGCCGATATGGCCATCCAAAATGTAATTGGCGATAGTTTTAGGGGTGCCACTTGGGTATCCATCCACAATGGTGGTGGCGTTGGTTGGGGAGAAGTGATCAACGGAGGATTTGGCATGGTGCTAGATGGTTCCGAGGAAGCCTCCAACCGATTGAAGAAAATGCTGTTTTTTGATGTCAACAACGGTATTTCCCGCAGGAGTTGGGCGAGGAACAAAGAAGCCCGTTTTGCCATTGAACGAGAAATGGAACGCTCCCCTGATTTAAAGGTAACTTTGCCGTATCTTGTGGAATCCGATATTTTGGACCATCTTTTTTAATGTGATGAAACACTACGAACCCCCGAAAAAAGACCTTTGGACAGGAAGAATTTCCAATAAGTGGCTGTATCTGCACGAAAAAGTGCATTGTACGCCTTTGGAAGAATTGCCCGAAGCCCAGAAAAAAGCTGTTGCCCTTCTGGGGTACGCCTGCGATGAAGGAGTCCGTAGAAATCAAGGTCGTGTTGGGGCTGAAGATGGCCCGGATGCGATCAAAAGCAGTTTTGCCAAAATGCCCAACCATTTGGGCAGCAATGTATTGTTGCACGATGTAGGTTCCATTACCTGTGCCAATAGCGATATGGAAGCTGCCCAAGAGCAACTTGCGGAAGCAGTCAAGTTGCTTTTAGAGAAAAAACAGTTCCCCATCGTTTTGGGTGGTGGACATGATATGGCTTACGGACACTACAACGGCATCAAATCCTATTTGGATGCCAAAAAAGAAGGTCAGACCATCGGTATTATCAATTTTGATGCACATTTTGATTTGCGTAAAATCACGGAGCAGAGCAATTCGGGCACTCCGTTTTATCAGATAGCCAAGGACTGTGAAAAAGAGGGGGTCGATTTTAGGTACCTCTGCCTTGGCATTCGAAAGGATGCCAACGATAGAAACCTGTTCCAAACTGCCAAAGACCTTGATGTTATTTATGTGATGTCCGAGACTTTTCAGGCTGCTTTTTTGCAAGAAATTGCCACTTTTATCAATGCGTTTACCAAAAATGTGGACCATGTGTATGTGACCATCGATTTGGACGGATTTTCATCAGCCTTTGCGCCTGGGGTCAGTGCCGCTTCTCCCATGGGCTTTACCCCTCATATTGTACTAGAGTGTTTGAAAACGATCATTGGCTCCGGAAAATTAATCAGTATGGACATTGCCGAGATGAACCCCAAGTATGATATTGATGGGCAAACGGCAAAATTGGCTGCTTCGCTCGTGCATCATGTAGCACATAGCGTTTCTGGAAGTTGACATTTCTTTGATTCGTTATTCTGAGCCTTTCGACTACGCTCAAGACAGGCGTTACGAAGAATCTGCTTTTGCTATTGGTTGTTTGACACGAATTTCGCGAATGTTCACTAATACATTATCATCTGTCAGATTGAGCGCAGTCAAGAAGTCTTTTTGCAACTTAATTCACAAGGTAAGATTCCGCTTTTCAGCGGAATTTGTTCGACCTGTCGGTCTCACAAACAAAAAAAGCCTTCCAAAAGGAAAGCCTTTCATTGGCGAGCATCGGATTGATGCTTCAACCTGATTCCAATCATCGCGACTGGAATCCAACACAACGGGACAAAGATAGCAAAGGTTTTGGATTTATGTGTTTCTAAAGCTCCTTTTTGAAATCACATCTCTTAAATTTGCTGTTTATTGTCAGGTGAGCCTTTGACTTCAGAAAGCTATCCTATATGATGTAAACCTATTATACATGTTGACTGAAATTTGTCAGTTCGAGTGATTTTTCGCAAGAAAAATTGTATCGAGAACCAGCATTCAAAGCCCAAAATCGATTCTCGATACAAAATTCCCTCGGAATTTCACTCGAATTGACGGTTTTGACATAAAAAGCCTTCAAAATCCAATGGTTATAATGCCTTGACAACATAAGTAACCACGCCCCAAATCAATAAATCAGTGTCCTTGGAAACCTTGATGGGTTTATAACTTTTATTTTCGGGCATCAATATTATGGTGTTTTTTTCAATGTGCAACCGCTTTACGGTAAATTCCCCATCCAAAAAACAAACGGCTATTTTGCCATGTTCCGCTTCCAAACTACGATCTATAATCAATAAATCCCCATCATCAAGTCCAGCATCAATCATGGATTTCCCACTGACACGTGCGTAGAAGGTCGCTTCTTTATTTTTGATCAAGGTTTTGTCCAAACTAATGCGCTTTTCCTTAAAATCGTCTGCTGGGGAAGGAAATCCTGCCGAAATGGTATTATTGGAGATAGGAATGGTCACATTTTCGCTCTCATCTGGTGAAAAAAATGTAAGTGAATTGTTCTTTAGAGGTTGTTTTGAGGTCATTTCACTTTTATGATATCATTGATGTTTGTGGTGTATCTCGGAGAAAGGTGATTTTGGCGCATCTTCCAGGTCCTTTCCAAATCTTGATTGGCGATTTTCATTTTGTTGGTACCATACTTGTTGTTAATGCCATCCATAACCTGCATGAGTTTATGGTGTTTTGGATTTTCGGTCAGGAACAAATCCAATTGCCGTTCATTCGTGGGTACCAATCCTGAAACAATCACCCCTGCCCTTTTATATTTAATCCCTGATTTGAATGTGGAAACTGCTGCTTTAACGGCATAGTTGGTTATGGTTAAACTGGAATCTGTGGCATAAGGCAAGGTAACAATGGCGGTACCTCTATCTTGTGGTTCATCTTTTTTGTGTCTATCACTCCGCAAAATCACAACAAGATGGTTGCAGCTGCTGCCCTGGCTCCGTAATTTTTCGGCACAACTCCCGGCAAAAGTTGAAATACGTTCCTTAATATCCTCAATATTGGAATAGGTGCTTTCAAAGCTTCGGGTAGTGGCAATGGCTTTTTTATCACGGGTATCGTCATCCAAGTCCAATGTTGGTTTTCCTTCCAAATCCTTTTTGAGCCTAAGACCGACAATGGCCATTTGTTTCCGCACCCATTCGTCAGGCAATTGGGTAAAATCATAGGCTGTTTTTACATTTCTGGTCTGAAGTCGCTTCAGGTTTCCACGTCCTATTCCCCAAACACTCTCAATCTTGGTC
>JAUIBH010000156.1 GCA_030427985.1 Bacteroidia bacterium
GGGGTACGGGTTGCTTCTGGTTCATTGGGACAAGGAATGTCAGTTGCCATTGGTGCTGCTTTGGCCAAAAAGTTGAATGGAGATGATCATTTGGTCTTTAGCCTTCATGGCGATGGAGAATTGCAAGAAGGTCAAAACTGGGAAGCCATCATGTATGCCGCAGGAAATAAGGTTGACAATTTAATAGCTACCGTAGACCGAAATGGACAGCAAATTGATGGAGCCACTGAAGATGTATTGCCTTTGGGTGATGTTTCTGAAAAGTTCAGGGCCTTTGGTTGGGATGTTATGGAAATTGAAGATGGAAACAACCTAGATCAGGTAATAGCTGGGCTCAACGAAGCAAAAAGCAGAACTGGAAAAGGAAAACCGGTCTGCATTGTTATGACCACTATGATGGGTAATGGTGTTGACTTTATGATGCACACCCATGCATGGCACGGTAAAGCTCCAAACGATGAGCAATTGGCCAACGCATTGGCCCAGAACCCAGAGACCTTAGGTGATTATTAATTCTGAAGACTAGAAAAATGACAAAATATACAGATCAAGGAAAAAACGATACACGAAGCGGTTATGGTGCCGGAATGACGGAATTGGGAAGAACCAACCCCAATGTTGTTGCCCTTTGTGCCGATTTGGTGGGCTCATTGAAGATTGACACCTTTATTGCTGAAAACCCAGAACGCTTCTTTCAAACAGGAATTGCTGAGGCAAATATGATGGGGATGGCCGCTGGTTTAACCATTGGCGGTAAAATTCCATTTGCCTCTACCTTTGCCAACTTTGCCACAGGAAGGGTGTATGATCAAATTCGTCAGTCCATTGCGTATTCGGATAAAAATGTAAAAATCTGTGCATCGCATGCCGGACTTACCCTAGGGGAAGATGGAGCGACCCACCAGATTTTGGAAGATATTGGTTTGATGAAAATGCTTCCGGGCATGACTGTCATCAACCCTTGTGACTACAACCAAACCAAAGCAGCTACTATTGCCATTGCGGAGCACCATGGACCTGTTTACTTGCGTTTTGGTCGTCCTAAAGTGGCCAACTTCACTCCTGTTGACCAAAAATTTGAGATTGGAAAGGCCCTTATGCTCAACGAAGGAACCGATGTGACCATTTTGGCCACCGGACATTTGGTATGGCAGGCGCTGCTGGCCGCTGAAAGTTTGGAAAACCAAGGTATTTCAGCAGAAGTGATCAACATCCACACCATAAAACCCTTGGATGACAAGGCTATTTTAGATTCTGTGAAAAAAACAGGATGCGTGGTTACTGCTGAAGAACACAACTACCTTGGTGGTCTTGGAGAAAGCGTAGCACGCGTATTGGCAACGCATAATCCTGCCCCTCAAGAGTTTGTGGCAACCCAAGATACTTTTGGTGAAAGTGGTACTCCAGAACAGCTAATGGAGAAATACGGACTGAACAATAAAGCCATTGAGGCAGCCGTTTTAAAAGTGTTGAAACGAAAATAATTTTCGGTATCACTTTTGTGTGATATTCATCAACCTTTTAAAATGAACACCTATGAAAAAAACACTTCTAGTTGGAGTGTTGGCCCTTATGGGGTCAACAGTTATGGCTCAAAGCGGAACAGGCTTTGGGATTAAAGCAGGTTTAAATTACAATAAGAACGGAGACCTCATTGGTTCGGTTGGAGAATCGGGCCAAGACATTGTGGAAGGCGCCGAAAGCAAAACTGGATACCATATTGGGTTTTGGGGAAAATTGGATTTACCCAAAATTTATCTGAGACCTGAATTGGTTTACACCAAGACCAAAAGCTCTTATATGCTGTCTGACAGTGATATAGCGGATGACACCCAAGACTACGATATCTCTAAACTAGATCTCCCCATACTGTTGGGTGTTAAAATAATTGGCCCTTTACATTTGTTTGCTGGCCCTGCCTTTCAGTATACTTTGAAGAATGATCTTGATGGTGTGGAAATAGAGGATGTTGAAAATGATTTTACTGTTGGATTGAATGCTGGTTTCGGGGTGAATATTAGCAGGGTTGGTTTCGACATTCGATATGAACGTGGTTTCTCAAAGAATGAAGCAGAGTTCATTGGAAACAATGTTACCGATGTTTCGGGCCGGGTTGATTCCAGACCTTCGCAGGTTATTTTTTCGCTGTCCCTGAAACTATAATTTCAAATAAATAATGAAATAAAAAAAGGCCCGCTCAGTTGAGCGGGCCTTTTTTACTTATGCTTCTGTTTTGATTTAATCTTATTAATTGTCCGGATCTAGATAATCTGGAGTACCATCATTATTTGAATCAGGATAAGGGAAAATGATTTCGCCATTCTCACCGGTAATCTCACTTCGTGTAGATTTACCGTCACCATCATCGTCACCATCCAAGAAATTGGCATAACGGACCGTGTTGAGCCTATCTTCTTCACTTGAATCTATATTGTCATCATAGAGATAACCATTACCATTGACATCCTCATCAACTGAAGGAATACCATCATTGTCATGATCGGTCTGGTTCATGGTAAAAAGGTCTATCGTGAACAATAACGGGCTGTATGTGGGAATCTGGGATCTCCCTGCGTTATTGTAAAATCCCAAAGCGGAAGGAAATATGATCATTCCTACTCCATATTCCTCAACATTTACCGTTCCATCCCCATTGTCTATGGGTGCCCCTCCTGTTTTTAAAAAGGGGATGCCTTCCGAAAAACCTCTAGCCCCCTGGGAAAAATCTTGTAGTTGGGCCAAATCAAACCAAATGGGATTGTAAAAAGATCCATCAAAAGTAGTACCATCCAATAGTTTTCCTTCGTAGCGCACATATACTGAATCTGCAAAAGTGGGATAAGCACCAACCGCAGGGTTTGGTCCCATATCATCCAACTCTTCAAAAGTTGGTCTGGCCGATAGATAATACAGTTTATGTGGCACATCATCCTCATTCGTGTCCAAACTCAGTTGATTGGAGGATATCTTTATTGTGGTACTTCTGACCATATCGCTCAGCGGCGTTTTTCCCGCGTTGTCTCCAGCTATGGTGTCTATCTTAATTTTGTAGTCAAAATTGGCTGGTGGCGATTGAAACTCTTCATAATTATAGAAATGGGTCTGCAAAAACTCCTGTATGGCATTATCATTTTCAGGTGCTACCTCAGACAATGCCCTTGGCGGAACACTTTCTGGCCCACCATCATCATCATTGCTGCATGATAAAAAAATCAATGTCAAAAACAAAGAAACTAAAATCCCGTACCTCATCAAGTTTGTCATTTAGCTGCGCAAGATACAATTTTCCATTATTTTTGCTCGGTGCATTAACAAAGATTTGCAGAGCTTATGCGGATAGACAAGTACCTTTGGTGTATTAGATATTACAAAACCCGTAACGTTGCCTCCACCGCTGTTAAAAAAGGACAGGTAAGGGTCAATGGGAGTGTTGTAAAGCCTTCAAGGGAGGTTTATCCTATGGATAAAGTGGTGCTTCGGAAAAACCAAATTGATTATGAGTTAACGGTATTGGACATACCGGAAAGTCGTGTAGGGGCCAAATTGGTGGATATTTACCGAAAAGACACCACTCCCAAAGAGGCATTTGAGCAAAACG
>JAUIBH010000066.1 GCA_030427985.1 Bacteroidia bacterium
GCATCTAAAAAAATAGTTGCGGACAATGTTGAAAGTGCTACAAGTAGAGACGAGGCACAAAAGCAACTGCCTGTGATGACCTTTGAAAAGGCAGAGCACGATTTTGGAACAATCGCTCAGGGAACTCCACAAGAGACTTCCTTTAAATTTACCAATACTGGAGATGCTCCTTTGATCATCACCGATGCAAAAAGTAGCTGTGGCTGTACCGTTCCCCAATACCCAAAGAACACGCCGATTGCTCCAGGAGAGTCTGGTGAGCTTTTGGTGAAGTTCAACGGTTCTGGACAAAACCAGGTGACCAAGACCATCACCGTTACCGCCAATACCGAAAAAGGAACAGAAATGTTGAGGATCAAAGCTTTTGTCAACCCTGCAGGTGCGGCTCCAGCTGGTCCTGTTAAATAGTTGACAAACTGAATGGAAAACCTAGGACAGTTTTTACCGCTGATATTGATTTTTGCCGTGGCGTATTTTTTTATGATTCGCCCGCAGATCAAACGTCAGAAGGATGAGAAAAAATTTACTTCGGAGTTAAAAAAAGGGGATAAGATCATCACCAAAAGTGGACTTCACGGCAAGATTGTGGAATTGAACGACAAGGATTTCTCCTGTGTCATTGAAACCATGGCCGGACGCCTTAAGTTTGACCGCTCTGCCATTTCCATGGAAATGAGCAAAAAATTGAACGCACCTTCCGAAAAAAAGTAAATTAAATAGATATATCAATTTTTAGGAACGTCCCTTGTAATTCAATTTATGAGGGACGTTTTTTTGTATCTTATTCAAAATTTAAAAAAGATATGGGCACACGAAGACAGTTTGTAAAAAAAGGATCCTTGCTTATGGCCGGAATGGGAGCATCCACAATTTTTCCAATGGAGGTATTGGGCGCTATTCGGAAAACCGTAAGCCCCAATGACAAAATCCAAGTGGGACTCATTGGTTGTAAGGGAATGGGATTCTCCGATTTGTCTTCCATGCTCAAAAACAGTGAAGTTGAGGTGGTCGCCCTTTGCGATGTGGATGAAAATGTGCTCCAACAACGCACTGCCGATTTGGAAAAAGCGGGTATCAAAAAGCCCAAATGGTATTCGGATTATAGAAAATTGTTGGAAGACAAAGATATTGATGTGGCCATCATCGGTACGCCAGACCATTGGCATTGTTTGTTGCTGGTGGACGCCATTGACGCTGGAAAGGACGTTTATTGCGAAAAGCCCATTGCCAATTCTATTGCCGAATGTGATATCATGCTGAACAAAGTGGATGCCAGTGACCGCATGGTGCAAATTGGGCAATGGCAGCGCAGCCAACCCCACTTTGTGGATGCTATCAACTATGTGCATTCCGGGAAACTGGGTCAGATACGTTTGGCCAAGACTTGGGCCTACCAAGGGTGGATGCAATCCATTCCTACCGTTCCCGATGGTCCAGTACCTGCTGGCGTGGATTATAAAATGTGGTTGGGTCCGGCACCAGACCGACCTTTCAATAAAAATCGCTTTCATTTTGATTTTAGATGGTTTTGGGACTATGCAGGTGGATTGATGACGGATTGGGGCGTACACCTTATCGATTATGCGCTTTATGGTATGAAAGCATCGACACCGAAGTCCGTGATGGCCATGGGCGGAAAATTTGCCTATCCCAATGACGCCGCCGAAACCCCGGATACCTTGCAAACCGTTTATGAGTTTGATGGATTTTCCCTTTTATGGGAGCATGCTACCGGAATAGATGGGGGCAATTATGGTAGAGACCACGGCATTGCCTTTATTGGAAACAATGGAACCTTGGTATTGGACCGTGGTGGATGGGAAGTAATACCCGAGAATGACCGTCCGCATTGGAGTCAGAACAATGGTCCTAAAATAGAGGCAGTGCCCTTACAGCAAGTGGATGCCAATGGATTGGACTTGCATACCACCAACTTTTTGGATGCGGTTAAATCACGGGATAGATCCATTCTTAATGCCCCCATAAAAGTGGGCTATGATGCCGCCGTGGTAAGCCACATGGGCAACATTGCCTATAAAACAGGAGAACGCTTGTTTTGGGATGCCGGCCAACACCAATTTACAAATGCCACAGCCAATGCCCATTTACGGAATGAATACCATAATGGGTGGGAGTTGCCGCAGGTTGGATAGGCAGTTTGACTTTAAAAACAAGGTGTGGTTTTGCAGTTTCATGTATCGTTCTAAGATATGATTCGTTATATCCAATGATACCTGCCTACCGGCAGATAGGAGTGAAGTTAGCATTTTTTGGTAGCAAATCCAGAGTGAATCTACCGATACCCATCATTCAATCCCATACCCTTTTCAATCATTGGTAGGATTTTTTCCAATCGGCGTAGTTTGGTGGCCTCTTGTTTGGCTTCGGTAATGTATTCGCAGAACTCCTTTTGCTTGTAGGGTGTAAAGGTTGCAAAAGCAGTTTTTAGTGCGGTGTTTTTGGCCAATTCTGCTTGCAATAATTTAGGAATGACGACTTTTTTAGTCTTTTCAGCCTTCACTTCCAGTCCCTTTTTTTGATTTTCCAAAGCTTCATTCATATAGCCTAAGACTCCTTTGTCATCAATTTCTTCCAATGACTGAAATTTCCAATGCCGCATGCCCTTGGTTTTGCCTTCTTGGGCATTTTCCAGCACTTTTTTGGGGTCTTTCAAAAACACACCATTAAAAAACCATACCCCAAAATGATTTTTGAACTTACAAATTCCAAATACATTTTTGCCATTGAGCGTATACACGGGAATACTCCATTTAAAATCTTCTCTCGCTTCCGTTTTTAGCGCAATTTTCCTCAAGTATGCAATGCCTTCTTTAAAGGAATGCTCCTTTTGATAGTAAGCCGCTAATTTTTCGGATTTTTCCACAACTACTTGATTTGACTGGCCGTAAGTTCGCAAATTTTAACGATTACCTTCACCGCTTTCTCCATACTTTCCAAAGGAACATATTCATATTTCCCATGAAAATTGTGTCCGCCAGCAAAAATATTGGGGCAGGGCAACCCCATAAAACTGAGTTGGGAACCGTCTGTTCCCCCACGAATGGGTTTTAGGATGGGCTCTATCCCGAGTTGTTTCATGGCCTCTTCCGCAATTTCAACAATATGGAATACAGGCTCCACTTTTTCCCGCATGTTGCGGTACTGATCTTCAATTTCAAGGGTAACGTAATCCCCGTACTTTTTGATGAGTTTTTCGGTGATGTCTTCCAGCATCTCTTTTCGGGCTTTAAAATGAATGGCATCATGATCACGGATAATGAGCTCAATCTCCGCTTTTTCAATCTCACCCTTTATTCTGTGCACGTGGAAAAAGCCCTCCATACCGGAGGTATGCTCTGGAACTTCCCGTGGCGGCATCAGGCTTAAAAATTCATTGGCAATCCCAATGGCATTCACCATTTTGTTTTTGGCATAACCCGGGTGGACACTCTTTCCGGTAATGGTAATTTTGGCCTTGGCCGCGTTGAAATTTTCAAATTCTAGCTCCCCCACTTGGCTTCCATCCATAGTATAGGCCCAATCGGCGCCAAACTTTTTTACATCAAACTTATGGGCGCCCCTCCCAATTTCCTCATCTGGGGTAAAGGCAATCCGAATTTTACCATGTTTGATCTCTGGGTGTTGCACCAAATATTCCATGGCCGTGACGATTTCGGCAACCCCTGCCTTATCATCGGCACCCAGCAAGGTGTTCCCGTCTGTGGTAATCAAGGTTTGTCCTTCGTATTGGCGCAAATCCTCAAAATAATCTGGGGAAAGCACAATGTTCTTGCTCTTGTTGAGTACAATGTCCTTTCCGTCATAATTTTTCACAATCTGGGGTTTCACATTTCTTCCGCTGAAATCTGGCGATGTATCTATATGCGAAATAAAACCAATGGTGGGCACTTTTTTGTCCACATTACTGGGCAAGGTGGCCATGATATAGGCATTTTCATCAATGGAGACTTCCTGCAAGCCGATTTGGTGCAGTTCCATCACCAATTTTTTGGCAAGGTCCCATTGCTTTTCCGTACTCGGTGTAGTGTTGGAATACGGGTCGCTCTGCGTATCGGTAGTTACATAGTCTAGAAATCGGGGTAGTAGTTGCTCCATATGATGTGCGTTTCGTCAAAAATAATGCTTATTCAATCGCGATTTTGATCAAGAAAGCAGTTTTACTGTTATCTTTCCTTGTTTTTGTAAACCCCATACCCATTGAAAGCAGCTTTTTTTAGTCTTTTTTTGATGTTGAATATCTCCGTTTTTGCCCAACAGGAGTGCCTTCTTGGCGTTGGGGGAGAGGATGATGAGACCATTGCCGAGGTTTTTCAGCTCAACGAGGAACAGTTAGAGAATTTGAGAAATTGGAGCGCCGAACTTAAAATAAGGAATGAGATTTTACAAAACCAGGCTGATTATTTTTTAAAAAAACATGCAGAAAGCTCTCCAGAAGAACTTCTAAAAGTTTCAGCAGAATACAAGGGAATCATAGATAGCATGAGACAAAATGTACGGATGATGGACAAAAGGTTGTTGACTATCCTCAATCCCAAACAATATGAGTTTTATGTGGAACTCTGCAGCAAACTTACCCTACGTCCTATCCATATAAACAGGTCGGTTGACGAAAAATGAATCTTTTCCACCAAACTGTTTTAAGAGTTTTTATTTTTGTCCAAAATCTGTTGAATGTATAAAATTCTCATTCGTCCAATCCTTTTTTTACTAGACGCTGAAACCGCACATCATTTTTCTTTTTGGACCATTGGGATACTTTCAAAATTAGGTTTTGGTCCCTTGTTCAGAAATGCTTTTGAGGTGAAGGACCCCAAGTTGGAACGAGAGGTTTTCGGACTCAAATTCAAGAATCCAGTGGGACTTGCCGCGGGTTTTGACAAAGATGCCAAGCTGTATAATGAATTTTCAAATTTTGGTTTTGGTTTTGTTGAAATAGGAACCTTAACGCCCAAACCACAATCGGGCAACCCCAAAAAACGATTGTTCCGATTGCGGGGAGATAAGGCCATTATCAACCGGATGGGATTCAACAATAAGGGTGTTTTTGAAGCTGTGGAGCAGTTGAAAAAGGACCATCGGGTCATTATTGGGGGAAACATCGGGAAAAATAAGGTCACGCCCAACGAAGAAGCCATCAAGGATTACCTTATCTGCTTTGAGGCGCTTTTTGAACATGTAGACTATTTTGTGGTAAATGTAAGCTCGCCCAACACGCCGGGACTTCGAGAGTTGCAAGACAAAATACCATTGACGAACCTGCTTAAAAAATTAAAACGGCAGAATAGCAAGCAGGCCAAAAAACTTAAATTCAAAGAAAAACCCATATTGCTAAAAATTGCGCCCGATCTTACCGATTCGCAGCTTATGGATATCATAGCAATTGTAACAGAAACCAAGATTGATGGGGTCATTGCAACCAACACCACTATTTCCAGAAATGACCTGAAAACTCCTCTTTTTATTACGGAGGAAAAAGGAGGTCTCAGTGGCAAGCCTTTGACAAAGAGAAGCACGGAAGTGATTCGGTTTTTGGCCGAAAAGAGCAACAAGGCATTCCCAATTATTGGGGTAGGTGGTATCCATTCCGCAGAGGATGCATTGGAAAAATTAGAAGCAGGTGCCGATTTGATTCAACTCTATACCGGTTTTATCTATGAAGGTCCCAGTCTCATCAAAAAAATCAACAAAGCCTTATTGGAAAGTAAGTCATAATTCCATCAAACTTCTTGGTTTGGGAATGATTTTAGCTATTGCCATCGGATAAATAATGGTAATTTTACGGTCGGCCTATGTCAAAGATCAAACTCATAGAATGTCCACGGGATGCCATGCAAGGCATAAAGACCTTTATTCCCACTGCCGAAAAGGCAAGGTACATCCAATCGCTTTTGGGATGTGGTTTTGATACGATTGATTTTGGCAGTTTTGTGTCGCCAAAGGCCATTCCACAAATGCAAGATACCGCTGAAGTTCTGGCTCAATTAGACCTCTCCAAGACTAAGAGCAAACTTTTGGCAATTGTGGCCAATATTCGGGGCGCTGAGGATGCTTGCCAGCACAAAGCCATTGATTATTTGGGATTTCCTTTTTCCATTTCCGAAAACTTTCAAATGCGAAACACGCACAAGACCATTGCGCAGTCAATGGATACCCTAAAGGGTATTTTAGAATTGGCCAACAAAAACAACAAGGAAGTGGTGACCTATATTTCCATGGGGTTTGGTAATCCGTATGGAGATCCTTGGGATGTTGAAATTGTAGGGGAGTGGACCGAAAAATTAGCGGCGATGGGCACTCAAATTTTATCCCTTTCCGATACTATTGGAAGTTCCACACCAGAGGTGATTGATTATTTGTTCTCCAACCTGATTCCCAAATATCCAGAGATTGAATTTGGGGCGCATCTGCACACGACCCCAAGTAAATGGCACGAAAAAGTGGAGGCCGCCTATAAAGCAGGATGCCGAAGATTTGATGGTGCCGTACAAGGATTTGGTGGATGCCCCATGGCCAAGGATGAGCTTACCGGAAATATGCCCACAGAGAAAATGCTGTCCTACTTCACCACAACAAAAGCAGAGACCGGCGTGAACTGGATGGTCTTTGAAGCAGCCTACAATAAAGCCACTGAACTTTTTTCAGCGTATCATTAGGTTTTTGTAAAAAGAAGAGGTTTAAATGTTAAAATTCTATTTTTATTTAAACTAAGTCTAAATAAATTTGTTTGGTTTGAAGGGTAAAAATATATTTGCCGCACAATAACTCAAACAATAATGAAACAACTTACTATTCTATTGACGCTTTTGTGCTCAACCGTTGCTTTTGCACAAACAAAAACAGATTCCATCCAACTAGACCCCCAAAAACAGATTAACGCTGCTCAGCGTTTGCTATCGGGAAATTATGCATCTGCCGTGACCGTGGGAGCCTATGGTGAAATGTTGTATAATCAGCCTGAAGCCCAAAATGGGGAACTGGATGTACAACGTTTGGTACTTCTTTTTGGATACAGATTTGATGACCGCACCCAGTTTGTAACGGAAGTTGAATTTGAACACGTAGAGGAAGTCTTTATAGAACAAGCCTTTGTAAATTACAATGCTGCCCCCAACTTAAATATTAGAGGGGGATTGATGTTGGTGCCCATGGGTATCATCAACGAATTCCATGAACCTACCACTTTTAATGGAACGGAACGTCCGGCAATGGACAATGCCATCGTGCCCACCACATGGCGCGAACTTGGAGTTGGGATAACCGGAAGATTCAACTCCATTTCATTGGGTTATCAAGCGTATTTATTTAACGGATTTAAATCCACGGAATCTGATGGTGAAGGTGGTGTTGCCGGAAAGTTAAGTGGTTCCAGCGGACTTCGTGGAGGTAGACAAAAGGGAATTCAATCCACAATTGATAGCCCCAACCTTTCCACAAAATTGGATTATTATGGTATCCCTGGGCTTCGATTGGGCTTTTCAACCTACTTTGGTCGTACCCAAGCCGAAGACGATGTGGAACAATTTGACGGAGCAGATATCGGTATTGCCATGTTTGGTTTGGATGCACGCTATGCTTATCAAAAATTTACAGCCCGGGGACAATTTATCCATGCCTCGCTTTCAGATACGGACGATTACAACAATCTTACAGGAAGCAACTTAGGTAGTGCTTTGCAGGGTTGGTATTTAGAAGGTGCCTATAACGTACTTCCCGTAGGGAACCGCCAAAAATTGTTTGCTTTTTGCAGATATGAAACCTACAATACCCATGCGGATACGGATGGTACATTAATGGCAAATGAAGCCTATGACCGAACCGATGTCACTACAGGGTTAACCTATCATATTGCACCGGGTGTTGTAGTGAAGGGCGACTATCAGTTTAGAAGCAATGCTGCAGACGATGCTGATGTGGCTGACCGCCTTAATTTTGGTATAGGAGTTTGGTTCTAACATCTGATAGCTAGGTCTCAATAGGGATAAATTCTTTGGTTTTTATTCCTATTGAGTCTAAATTAATATATTTGACGTATGAAACTGGGAAAATTCATAGGTCTGGTACTTGGCGTGTTTGTGCTATTCGCATTTTCACTTCCAAAAGGGGTGAACAAAAGGGTTTTGAAAGAGGTTGAAAAAACCTTTGAAGTATCGGATTTTACATTGGAACCCATCACAGTTTCTGATGATTTGAATGCCCAACTCCCGGCCAAGATTTCTGGGGAAAATTTATTTCGCATTCAGGCTGGCCAATCCCTTCTGGGATATGCCTTTGTGGACCAAGCTCCTAGTAAGACTGCCGTGTTTGATTATCTGGTATTGTTCGATCAAAATGTAACGGTCATTAACACCAAAGTATTGATCTACCGCGAAGAGTATGGTGGAGAAATTGGCAGCAAACGCTGGTTAAAGCAATTTCTAGGAAAAACTGGAGGAGATCGTGTTGACAGCGACACCAATATTGACGTCATTTCCGGAGCCACCATCTCCGTGAATTCCATGACCAAGGCTATGGACAATCTTTTCCAAACCATTGGGATACTTCAGCAAAACGGAAAATTGTAATGGAGTACCATGGACTGCTGACCCGTTTCCCGAGGGAAATTCGACTTTTTATTGCAACGTTTGTAATTATTCTTTCAGTTGGATTTTTTACCGGGCTGCTGTTTATCAAGCAAACCGAGTCCACAACACCCGCAGGAATTGAGGAGAATTATTTGGGGAATGAAGAGGATGAGGATGCGGAAGTGATGAAATTTAAAAAGGGTGACCGGGAAATGCTTACCATTGTGCATACCCACATCCTTTCCATGTCTCTAATTTTCTTTTTATTGGGAGGATTGGTCTGGATGACCCACTGCTCCAAAAAATGGAAGCTTTTCTTGACGATAGAACCTTTTCTGTCCGTTATCCTGACCTTTGGAGGAATCTATTTGATGTGGAAAGGCATTTCATGGTTCAAATACATTGTCATCTTTTCCGGGATTTTAATGACACTTACCTTTACCGGTTCTGCATCTTTGGTGTTATGGCAGTGTTTAAAACCTATCAGAAAATAGGGTAGGACTCAATTTTCAATGAATCGGTAATCGATATCCTGGTATTCCAAAAATTTAATGTGTGGTTTTTTGAAGGATAACAGGTGCAGTATTTCATGGACTTCTTCCTTGTTCACCAAAATGATGAAGTGCTTTTTTCCAACAGAGATTGGGATTTTCCGTTGTTGTGTCCAATGTTTTAGTTGATTTTCCCAATAGGGGATATCAATTTCATCTACGTATTCCTTAAAAGCTTCCAATTCCCATTCATACAATTCAAAACATAGGTTGTTGAAAATCAGTTGAAAAAGTTTTGTTTTATCGCAAAAGGTCAATAGGCCATTCTTGGATTGACTCAAAATATGTAGTGAATTGCACATATAATCAGGGTTTGGCATAAAGATATAAATTATTTATAATAAGTCTAAATAAAAATAAATTGAATGTATTTCAATCGAAATAGGGGAAGGAGTAGAAATCAATTAAAATAGTGGTATATTTGCACGCAATTAATCCGTAATTGCAATGGAAGCCCACCTAAATAAAATTGTTGGCGAAGGACTTACTTACGATGATGTCCTACTTGTGCCAGCGTACTCCGAAGTACTCCCAAGAGAAGTCAATATTCAATCCAAATTTACACGGAATATTACCATTAATGTGCCCATTGTTTCTGCGGCCATGGATACCGTTACCGAATCCCGTATGGCTATTGCCATGGCACGTGAAGGCGGTATTGGGGTGTTGCACAAAAACATGACCGTTGAGCAGCAGGCCATGAAAGTCCGGAAGGTAAAGCGTGCCGAAAGTGGTATGATCATGGACCCTGTCACCCTTCCGTTGGAATCTGTGGTGCGTGATGCCAAAGCCAATATGAAGGAGCATAGCATTGGCGGAATTCCCATTGTGGATGCGGACAATAAATTGTTGGGAATCGTGACGAATCGTGATCTTCGATTTGAAAAAAATGACAATAGGCCCATAGCTGAGGTCATGACTTCAGAAAATCTGGTCACCGTAGCTGAGGGTACTTCCTTGCAACAAGCGGAAGTAATCCTTCAGGAAAACAAGATTGAAAAGCTTCCTGTGGTCAATGACAAAGATGAACTGATTGGGCTTATTACTTTCAGGGATATCACCAAGTTGACCCAGAAACCCATTGCCAACAAAGACCAATACGGACGGTTGCGTGTAGCTGCTGCTGTGGGCGTAACCGCAGATGCCGTGGAACGAGCAGGGGCATTGGTGGCGGCAGGTGTTGATGCGGTTATCATCGACACAGCCCACGGACACACCAAAGGTGTGATCAGTATTTTAAAGGAAGTCAAAAAGAAATTTCCCGAACTTGAGGTAGTTGTGGGTAACATTGCCACTGCCGAAGCGGCCAAGTATTTGGTAGAGGCCGGTGCCGATGCCGTCAAGGTGGGGATTGGTCCAGGTTCCATCTGTACCACCCGAGTGGTGGCTGGAGTTGGTTTTCCACAGTTTTCCGCCGTGTTGGAAGTTGCGGCCGCTATCAAAGGAACGGGTGTTCCCGTGATTGCCGATGGGGGAATTCGATATACTGGAGATATTCCCAAAGCCATAGCGGCAGGTGCCGACACGGTGATGTTGGGCTCTTTACTCGCAGGAACTAAAGAATCTCCAGGAGAGACCATTATTTATGAAGGCCGAAAATTCAAATCCTACCGTGGTATGGGTTCTGTGGAAGCCATGAAACAAGGAAGTAAAGACCGTTATTTTCAAGATGTGGAGGATGACATCAAAAAATTGGTGCCAGAGGGGATTGTGGGTCGTGTGCCTTACAAAGGCGACCTTTACGAAAGCATGCACCAGTTCATCGGTGGACTCCGTGCCGGAATGGGTTATTGTGGTGCCGCGGATATTGCTGCATTAAAGGAAAATGGTCGCTTTGTTAAGATTACCTCCAGTGGTATCCATGAAAGCCATCCGCATGATGTAACGATCACCAAAGAAAGTCCGAATTATAGTAGGTAAGGTAGAGGGGGAATTACTTCCCAGCATACGTCTGCCAGTCCTTGTCTTTGTAGATATTGTCCCCAAAATAACGGGCAATCTGTAGAAACGGCTCTACTTTTTGGTACCCTGGGACAGGGGAGAGCATTTGCAATTGTTCATCTAAGAAAACTACTGTGGGATAGCTCATTTTGCCTTGTAGGAGTGCCGCGGCCAATTCATGATACCCTCGTCTTCCCGAAGGAACAAACTTGAAGGTTTTTCCTTGGTATTCTATAGGGTCCTTACCTTCGGCATCCATTTTCACCATATAGAAATTGTCCTGCATGTATTTGGAAACTTCGGGATTTTGAAACGTATCCTTGTCCATTTTTTTGCACCATCCGCACCAGTCGGTGTACACATCAATGAACATTTTCTTGGGCTGTGCATCGGTTTGGGAAAGTTCCACGGCTTCTTCCCAAGAAATCCAATTAATATCCTGGGCCTGGGATTGAAATCCAAGAAGCAAAACAAAAAACAAACTGATTTGGGTAAAAATTGCGCGCATAGTTCCTATTTTTAGGACATTGGTCGTCCTATCAGTACAAAAATAACGAAAATTGTGCCAGAAAAGTATATAGGTAGCCGAACAGGTCTTTGTTGGTAAACAGCTGCGCAGGAATCGAGAGAAAATTACGGAGCAGACCAAACTTTCTGCTCAATCACTAAATACGTTTTTCACAGAAAAATGGGCAAAAACTTAAAAGAGGTTGCGGTACTGTTCTTTAAATTGGGCTGTATTGCATTTGGTGGGCCTGCGGCCCACATTGCTATGATGGAAGATGAGGTCGTGAAAAAAAGAAAGTGGATGACCCATCAACATTTCTTGGACTTGATAGGGGCCACAAATCTGATTCCAGGTCCCAATTCAACCGAAATGACCATGCATTGCGGACACGAGAGGGCCGGTTGGAAAGGCTTGGTGGCAGCAGGAGCATGTTTCATATTCCCCGCAGTGACCATTACCATGGTTTTTGCTTGGCTGTACCAAAAATATGGGCAATTGCCCGAAGTTGAACCTTTCATTTATGGCATAAAACCAGCTGTGATTGCCATTATTCTCGGAGCTGTTTATCGACTTGGAAAAAAGGCGCTCAAGAATGTTGAACTTGGTATTTTGGGTGGGTTGACCCTGATTGCCTGTTTGCTTGGAGTGCACGAAATTTTGGCTTTGTTCGTTTGTGGTCTTCTTGGTTTGTTTTTGCATTTTATCAGTAACCCAAAAAGCAAGTTGAATAGTTTTGCGTTTCCCGTTTTGCTGCAGGCAACCACATCGGTGGGCACGCTTAAAATTCTTTGGACCTTTTTAAAAGTGGGTGCTTTGCTTTATGGCAGTGGATATGTCCTTTTTGCCTATTTGGATGCCGAATTGGTTACCACAGGTTTACTGACACGGCAAGAATTGATGGATGCGGTGGCAGTAGGGCAATTTACACCCGGCCCCGTACTGTCAACAGCCACATTTATTGGTTGGCAATTGGGCGGATTTTGGGGAGCGATGGCAGCTACGGTTGGAATTTTCCTTCCTTCTTTTGTGTTTGTGGCCATTTTAAATCCCTTTGTGCCCAAAATGCGAAAATCAAAAGTGATTGGTGCATTTTTGGATGCCGTGAACATTGCAGCAGTTGCCGTAATTGTGGCCGTCTGTGTGGAAATGGGAAGAGATACCCTTACCGATTGGCGTACAATGGTAATTGCTTTATTGAGTTTGATCGCAGTTTTTGTCCTTAAAAAGATGAACAGTGCATTTATTGTTATTTGTGGTGCACTGTTTGGATATTTACTGGCCTTGCTCTAAAAGCCTTTTTATTTTACAGCTTCCTTTTTGGGCGCCTCAAACAGTTCTTTAACGTCAACTTGGTTTCTTAGGATATCATCAAACGTTTCCCGTTCGCGAATCAAATGGGCCTTGCCATTGTACCAAAGGACTTCTGCAGGTCGAAATCTGGAGTTGTAATTGCTGGCCATGGTGAAACAGTAAGCTCCCGCATTCCGGAAACAAAGAATATCCCCTTCGGAAATCTCATTGATTCTACGGTTGCTACCAAACGTATCGGTTTCACAAATGTACCCTACTACGGAATAATAGCGTTCCTTGCCTTTGGGATTGGAAATATTGATAATTTCATGATTGGAACCATAGAGCATTGGTCGAATCAAATGGTTGAAGCCTGAATCTACACTCGCAAACACCGTTGAGGTAGTCTGTTTTACAACATTTACCTTGGCCAAGAAATTACCAGCTTCGCTCACCAAAAACTTACCCGGTTCAAATGCCAATGTCAGACTTTTGCCGTATTCCTCACAAAATTGGTTGAAACGGGTGGTCAATTTTTTACCTAACTCTTCAATGTTGGTCTGAATATCCCCTGCCTTGTAGGGAACCTTGAACCCACTTCCAAAATCAATGAATTCCAAATCCTTGAAGTTTTTGGCGGTCTCAAACAAGATTTCAGAAGCGTAAAGGAACACATCAATATCCAGAATATCACTCCCGGTATGCATGTGGATTCCATTGATGTTCATATTGGTCAGTTCCACAATACGCAACAGATGCGGAATTTGATGAATGCTAATTCCGAATTTGGAATCGATATGCCCTACGGAAATTTTGGAATTCCCTCCGGCCATAACATGTGGATTGATACGGATGCAAACAGGGATATCAGGATGTTTGCTGCCAAATTGTTCCAAAATGGAGAGATTGTCAATATTCACCTGAACTCCAAGTGCAGCAGCTTCTTCAATTTCTTCCAAAGAAACCCCATTGGGAGTGTATATGATGGATTCCGGTTTAAAACCAGCCATAAGACCCAACTTCACTTCTTGAATGGAAACCGTATCCAGACCACTGCCCAAATGGTTCATCAGTCTAAGAATACTTATGTTTGAGAGTGCTTTGGCGGCATAATTCAAACGCAGTTGGGGTACACCTTCAAAAGCTTTCGTCAATCTTTGGTATTGCGAAGCAATTTTGTCGGCATCATAAACGTAGAGCGGAGCACCAAACTGCTCCGTTAATTTTATTAGGTCTTTGGAGTTCATTGCGTTTAGTCTTTCGCGCAAATCTACTGGATGTATGCGGGTTCTACAAGAATAAAAAACAAATTCATTTATTTGTAACAAATTGTTGCAAAATCAACATTTAAAGGATTGGGTACTTGCTCCTTTACGTTTGGGATTGTATTTTTAGGCAAACTTCAACAATGAAATTACCATTATTTCCTTTACAATCGGTTTTTTATCCGGGAGAAACGGTACCCCTGCATATTTTTGAGGAACGTTACAAACAGTTGATCAATGACTGTAGGAGGGAAGCTATAACCTTTGGGATTCCCGTGTTCATTAATAATGCTATGGCTTATGGTACGGAGGTGCAATTGGTTGAGGTGGTGAATACCTATAAGAATGGGGAAATGGATGTGGTCTGTGTGGGAAGGCAGGTCTTTAAGGTGCTCTCTTTTGAACGACAAATGGAAGGCAAACTGTATTCGGGTGGTGAAGTGGAGTTTATAGATATTGAGAATGATGCTGCGGAAGACCTCAGGGAGGAAGTGCTCCAAAAAGTTGAGGTGTTGTACGACTTGATGGATGTTCCTTTTACGAAAACGTCTCCAAAACAGTTCAACAGCTACGCCTTGGCTCACAAAATGGGACTTTCCTTTGAGCAAGAATATGAATTGCTCCAGATTCCCAAGGAGAAAGATCGGTTGTTGTATATCAAGGAACATTTAGATTCCACCACTTCATTGTTAAGTCAGGTCAATCGTACCAAAGAGGTCATCGAAATGAATGGCCATTTCAAAAATTTTGATCCATTGGACTTTAAAGATTTTAAAATCTAGCAGAAGATTTGTTACGAAACGTGTCTGCTTTGCATAAGGTGGGCATGCTAGCGGTAATTATTCCTTTTTCACCTTCTATTTGTCAATGGGGTTTTCTATTTTTGTCGGCAAACAAAAGTTAATTCACAGATGAATCTTCACGAATATCAAGGAAAAGAAATTTTGGCCAGCTTTGGGGTTAGGATCCAACGAGGAATCGTGGCCCGAAATGCAAAGGAAGCGGTTGATGCCGCCAAACAGTTGACACAAGAAACCGGAACCGGTTGGCATGTTATAAAAGCTCAGGTACATGCCGGAGGCCGTGGTAAAGGTGGCGGTGTTAAGTTGGCCAAAAACTTGAAAGAAGTTGAAGAGCTGGCAGGGAACATCATTGGAATGAACCTGATTACCCCGCAAACATCTGCCGAAGGTAAAAAAGTACACCAGGTGTTGGTGGCCGAAGATGTATACTATCCAGGGGATAGCGAAACTAGTGAGTTTTATATGTCCGTGTTGTTGAACAGGGCCACAGGAAGAAACATGGTGATGTATTCTACCGAGGGTGGTATGGACATTGAGGAGGTTGCTGAAAAGACGCCACACTTAATTTTTACAGAAGAAATTGATCCTGGAACAGGTTTGTTGCCGTTCCAAGCAAGACGAATCGCCTTCAACTTGGGATTGTCCGGTACGGCATTTAAAGAGATGGTAAAATTTGTTTCAGCTTTGTATAAAGCTTATGAGCAGAGTGATGCCAGTCTTTTTGAGATCAATCCAGTATTGAAAACTTCTGACGATAAAATCATGGCCGTGGATGCCAAGGTTTCCATTGATGATAATGCCCTTTACCGAAGAAAGACCTATGCCGAGATGCGTGACCTTCGTGAGGAGAACCCTATTGAGGTTGAAGCCCGTGAGGTTGGATTGAACTATGTGGATTTGGACGGAAACGTTGGCTGCATGGTAAACGGAGCCGGACTGGCCATGGCTACCATGGATTTGATCAAGATGGCCGGGGGTGAACCTGCAAACTTCTTGGATGTAGGAGGTACTGCTGATGCCAAAAGGGTAGAAGAGGCGTTTCGTATCATTTTGAAGGATCCCAACGTAAAAGCAATATTGATCAATATTTTTGGAGGAATAGTGCGTTGCGACAGAGTTGCACAAGGTGTTGTGGATGCCTACAAGAATATGGGCGATGCCATTCAAGTACCTATCATTGTGCGACTTCAAGGAACCAATGCGGAGTTGGCCAAAGAAATTATAGACAATTCTGGTTTGGCCGTACATTCCGCGGTACAGTTCCAAGAAGCTGCTGATAAAGTAAAGGAAGTTTTGAGTTAATTAATCCTCACTCTTCTTATAAAAAGGCAACGTTATTTTAGCGTTGCCTTTTTTTATTTCTGTACGTATAAAGCACCTAGTTTTAAAAATTCAGGGTTTCCATATGTACTAAAACAGGTTGTTTTGGAGTTATCTATAAAGAAGTTGCACCAAAACCAGATCCATGGGTACCTACGAGGAAAAACTGAGCATCCTTTCGGAAATGATTGCTTTCGCTAGGGTAGACCATTCCCTGAAGGAATCGGAATATGGTTTTTTGCTCAAGGTGGCTTCCAACTTGGGTATAGATAAAGCAACTTTTGAAGGCCTTTTAAAGGAAAAATCCCCCAAAGTAATATTAAAATCCCAAGCTGAGCGTATTGTTCAGTTTCATAGATTGTTGTTGTTGATGAATATAGACCAACATCAACATAAGAAAGAAGTGGATACCTTATATAATATTGGCCTTCGAATGGGACTTCCACCTGCTGCAATAAGTCAGGTCCTACAGGTTATGCATAACTATCCCAATAATGTCATTCCGCCCAATGTGCTGATCAATATCTTCAAGGCGCATTACAACTAATGTCATTTTGACATAAAATTTTGTTAAAATCATGTCACATCGACATGATTTCAGTGTTGGTATATGATTTGCCCATGGTAAGGTGATTTAGAAGTTTAACCTTAAAAAATAAATCGCCATGAGTTTAGTAAAAAGAAACAACCTGTTTTTTCCATCCTTGATGAACGATTTTATGGGACCCGACTGGTTTGGTGGAACAGAAAAGTGGAATACTGCTGTTCCCGCTGTGAATATTAAGGACAATGAAAAAGGTTTTGAATTGGAACTTGCTGTTCCCGGTTTGAAAAAAGATGATTTTACCGTGGAAGTGGACAATGATGTTCTGACCATTTCCAGTGAAATCAAAACTGAAAATGAAGAAACCAAAGAGAATTACACAAGAAAAGAATTTTCTTTTTCTTCTTTTAAAAGAGCCTTCACATTACCTGAAACCGTTGATGGTTCCAAAATCGATGCGAAATATGAGGATGGAATATTGAAATTGACCTTGCCCAAAAAACAAGAGGCATTACCAAAACCAAAACGATTGATTTCAATCGGATAATAAGACGCAAAGAGGACACCAACTTAGGTGTTTCATGATGGTTGATTAGTTGGTTAGTTTGATTGCGCGCTCCTTCAGCAATGTAGGAGCGCGCTTCCTTTTATTCCTGTTCCTGAAGTATTTTTATTTCATCTCGTAATTTAGCAGCCTCCATAAAGTTGAGTTCTTTGGCCGCTTTTTCCATCGCCTTCCGTTTCTCCCGAATCAACTTTTCCCGTTGGTCCTCGGTTAAATATTCCAAATCCGGTTCTGCGGCACGCATTTCTTCTTTCTGAAAGTGATAGGTAGAAACTGAATTTTTGGCCAAGGCACTATCCAAACTTTTGTTCAGAGCTCTTGGGGTGATATTGTTTTGTTGATTGTAGGCCAACTGCTTTTCCCGTCGATAGTTGGTTTCATCAATGGTCTTTTGCATACTCTCGGTGATCGTATCCGCATACATAATTGCCTTTCCGTTCAAGTTTCGTGCTGCACGTCCCACGGTTTGGGTCAGCGAACGGTTACTTCGTAAAAATCCTTCCTTGTCAGCATCCAGAATGGCGACTAGGGAAACTTCGGGCAAATCCAGTCCTTCCCGCAATAGATTTACGCCAATCAAAACATCAAACAACCCTTTGCGCAGATCTTGCATGATTTCCACCCGTTCCAAAGTATCCACATCACTGTGTATATAGCGGCAACGCACATCGATTCGGGCCAAATATTTGGCGAGTTCCTCTGCCATACGTTTTGTCAAGGTGGTCACCAAGGTTCGTTCATCCAGTTCCACCCGTTGTTGTATTTCTTCCACCAAATCATCAATTTGATTGGCACTTGGGCGTACCTCAATAACCGGGTCCAAAAGCCCGGTTGGGCGAATGACTTGCTCCACATACACCCCTTGGCTCAGTTCCAGTTCGTAATCAGCTGGAGTGGCACTTACGTAGATTACCTGATTTTGAAGTGTTTCAAATTCTTCAAATTTGAGTGGGCGGTTGTCCATGGCCGCCGGAAGTCGAAAACCATATTCCACTAAATTTTCCTTTCTGGAACGGTCACCGCCATACATGGCATGCACTTGAGGTATGGTCACGTGACTTTCATC
>JAUIBH010000157.1 GCA_030427985.1 Bacteroidia bacterium
ATAATTTTAAAGAACAATTATAAAGGTTGGGTGGTCGTAGAGGCAGAACAAGACCCTGCCAAGGCCAACCCTTTCGAATATGCCAAAAAAGGCTACGATTATATAAATGAAAAATTAAAATCGATATCCTATGGACATCCTCAGAAAACCCAATAATGAAAATGGAGTCTATCAAAGCATTACCACAAAAAATACAGGTTGGCAATGGTTGAATTTTGAAGCTCGTAAAATGATAAAAGGGGAGGAATGGTCACATGACACCCTTGAAGATGAGATGGTCATTGTACTACTTTCAGGAAATTTCAAAGTCTCAAGTAACAAAGGTATTTGGCAAACTTTCAATGGTCGTAAAGACGTTTTCAATGGGGTAGCGCACACGCTTTATTTACCAAAAAATACAAGATTTACGTTAACAGCCACCAGTGACCACCTTGATATAGGATATGGCTGGTGCTCAGCAGAACACGACTTTGAGCCACGCTTTTTAACCCCTTCCGATACTCCCATCGAAATTTTTGGTGGAGACAATGCAACAAGGCAGTTCAACGATCTTATTCCCCCTGGGTTTCCGTGCAACCGAATCGTGGTACGCGAAGTGTACACCCCATCCGGCAATTGGAGTTCTTTCCCTGCACATAAGCATGATGTCAGAACTGTGGATGACAAGGGTGAACTGTTAGAACCCCAACAAGATGAAACCTACTTCTATAAGTTTCAAAAACCTGCTGGCTATGCCATACAACAAGTATACACAAAGGAAAGCGACAATCCCAAAAAGCACTTTGATGAAATTGTAAGGCCGCGAAACAACGATGTTGTGGTAGTACTTGGAGGTTATCATCCCGTGGTCGCCGAACATGGCTTCCATTGTTACTATCTCAATTTCTTGGCAGGAACGGATCAATCATTGGCCAACACCACGGATACTGACCATGAATGGATCTATGGCTCATGGTCTGGGAAAGATAAAAGACTGCCTTTGGTAACCCCTAAAATGAATGATAATGAAGACCAGTAAAAAACATGATTTGATAACCATCGGGAGATCATCTATAGATCTTTACTCCCAAAACATAGGAGTCCCATTTAATAAAATAAAGTCATTCGATGCCTTTGTAGGAGGTTCGCCTTTGAACATTGCAGTGGGCTCTGCCAGACTTGGCGTGGATGTTAGTCTGCTCACAGCCGTTGGACAAGATAAAGTAGGTGAATTTATTGTCGATTTTCTTCAAAGGGAGCATGTGGGCACCCAATGTATTCCCATAAAAAAACAAGCACGAAGTAGCGCGGTGATCTTAGGTATAGAACCACCTGACAAATTTCCCTTGGTTTTTTATAGGGATAATGCAGCTGATTCCCAATTGGACATTGATGATGTTACCAATGCCAATATAAAAGATTATAAAATGATTCAGATAAACGGTACAGCACTGAATATGGAACCGACCCGAAGTGCAACGTTTTTAGCTGCTGAAATAGCTGGTAAAGTAGATACTGATGTACTCTTGGACCTGGATTTCAGGGCTGATCAGTGGCATGATATTAGGGCTTTTGGAATTACTATACGTGCTATTCTACCCAAGGCAAAAATTGTACTTGGCACCGAAGAGGAAATATTGGCCACTGCATTGGGAAATGGATCGGAACTAACTATTAAAGACCAACAAATTTCAGCCCCCACCATCACAGGGGATATTAACGAATGTATTCAAGAAATCATGTCTTACGGAATAGATTTGCTTGTTGTGAAACGAGGTGAGCATGGGGCCCGTGCGTATACACAGGATGGAAAAATAATGGACATCCCCGGATTTCCTGTCGAAGTATTGAACGTTTTGGGAGCAGGAGATGCATTTGCCAGCGGTTTCATCTATGGGTTATTGCACGGATGGGATCTGTACAAATGCTGTAGAATGGGCAACGCCAGTGGAGCTCAAGTAGTGACCCGGAATGGGTGTGCCAATTCCATGCCCACATTAAACGAATCAATGGACTTTATTGAGAGCCACGGCGGTTTTTAGATAGGTTCGCAAAATAAAAAACAAATGAAGACAACCACAAAAAAGTTAACCGTTGCCCAAGCCACTATCGAATTCCTAAAAAACCAATTTGTAAAAAGGGATGGTGTGGAACATGCTTTCTTTAGGGGTTGCTTTGGAATTTTTGGCCATGGCAATGTTGCTGGAATCGGGGAAGCCTTAAAAACCAACGCTGATTTCACCTATTACCAAACACGAAATGAGCAAGCCATGGTACACACTGCTGCAGCTTATGCTAAAATGAAAAATAGGTTGCAAACCTTTGTCTGTACCACATCCATAGGTCCGGGTGCCACCAATATGATCACAGCGGCGGCAGGAGCCACTATCAATAGACTTCCAGTACTCTTGTTGCCCGGGGATTTTTTTTCAAAAAGAACCGCAACACCTTTGCTCCAACAACTTGAAGCAGGGTTTTCGCAAGATATTTCAGTTAACGATTGTTTTAAACCAATTTCCAAATATTGGGATCGAATCAATAGACCCGAACAGCTGTCCTCTGCTTTATTGGAATGTATGCGGGTGCTTACCTCTCCTGCTGATACTGGCACCGTAACCTTGGCCCTTCCCCATGATGTACAGACCGAAGCGTTTGATTTCCCCATGGAACTGTTCGAGAAAAGGGTCTGGTACATTCCTCGAAACCTGCCTGACCCGTATTTATTGGAAAAAGCGGTACAACTTATCAAAAATGCCAAAAAACCCATGTTGGTCGCAGGAGGTGGCATTATTTATTCCGAAGCGGAAAAAGTACTAAAGAAATTTGTAGAACAAACTGGTGTTCCAGTGGTCGAAACGTATGCAGGAAAAGGCAGTTTACACTATAGTCACCCCTTGAACCTTGGGGCCATGGGAGGAACGGGCACTAAGGGAGCCAATGAAATTGCCAGAGATGCCGATGTGGTCATTGGGGTTGGCACCCGATATGGTGATTTTATGTCCGCCTCAAAATCGGCATGGCAAAATCCCAATGTCACCTTCATCAACATTAATGTTGCGGAAGTCGATGTTCACAAACATGCGGCCCTGCCCCTATTGGGCGATGCGCGGGAAACCCTTACGCTGCTCTCCAAAAAATTAACAGATTATCAAACTGATAAAACATACCGTGATATTGTAAAAGCATACGTTCAAGAATGGGAAACCATTGTTGACAAGGCATACGACCCTGTAGACCATAACAATCCCGTACAGGCCGAATATATTGGGGCACTGAACCAATTTATTGATGAAAATGACATCATATTGTGTGCTTCGGGCAGTTTACCTGGCGACCTACACAAATTATGGCGTACAAAAAATTCCAAAGGATTCCATTTGGAATATGGGTACTCTTGCATGGGCTACGAAATTCCCGGTGGGCTTGGGGTAAAAATGGCCGACCCAAGTAGAGAAGTTTATGTAATGTGTGGAGATGCTACATACCTGATGATGCCATCCGATTTGATTACGACCATTCAAGAGGGCTATAAAATCACCATGATATTAATAAACAAT
>JAUIBH010000158.1 GCA_030427985.1 Bacteroidia bacterium
TCGAAACTCTAACAGAGGCCCGAAAAAGAGAAAAGTACTTGAAATCGGCTGCTGGAAGAAGGTGGAGAAAGTTACATATTAGGCCGCGTGGCGCAACTGAATAGCGCATCTGATTACGGCTCAGAAGGTTGCAGGTTTGAATCCTGCCGCGGTCACGAATAAATAGTTCAATAAGAAAAAACGCCAAGCTTGCTTGAGCGTTTTTTTGTTTGGGTTATTTTCAAAGCGGAACTTTTTCAGGAAGGGCAAAGCCAATCCTGCCGCGGTCACTGGGCAGCTATGCCAAACAAACAGAAAACCTTGCAAAATCAATGAGATTGCAAGGTTTTTGATTGAACCTAATCTTTATTAAAATACTATTCAAAAAAAGGTATACCGGGTGTGGCGTATTTTCGCATGCCTTCCTCATTGATCTCTACGCCAAGTCCGGGTTTATCCGGTAGTGGTATGTGACCGTCCTTGGTTAAAAAATCATCACCATCAAAAGTGACTATTTCCTTATACATGTCATTTTCATGGAAGTAAATCTGCCATTCAAGGATAAGGAAGTTTGGTACGGCCGCGCAAACATGTGCTGAAGACACGGCTCCAAGATAAGAGGCTACCATATGCGGTGCAAAAGGCGTATTATAGGTATTGGCCATATTGGCTATACGCAATCCTTCTCCCAAACCTCCACATTTTTGAAGGTCTGGCATAATAACGTCTACGGCACCAATTTCAAAAGGATGCCTAAACCCATAGGTCAAGTACCAATTTTCACCACCACAAATGGGAGTGGTAGTGGATTCACGAATACGCGCATACGACTCCGGAACCTCAGCGGGTACGGGTTCTTCCAACCACATTAGATTGTAGGGCTCCAAAGCTTTGGCTATTTTCATGCCCGATGATTCATCAAATCTACCATGACAGTCCACACAAATATCAATGTCTGGACCCACAGCCTCACGAACCGCTGCAATTTGGGCTTCCATACGCCGTAGTTCCGGAATACTTACACTCCAATTGTACGGGTCCAATTTATTGGGGTCCTGACGATCATCAATATCAAATTTTACCGCAGTGAAACCGTATTTGTCCACATCCTCCTTGGCTCTTCTACCCATCTCTTGTGGCTCAAGCCGACTTCCAGCTGTATCACAGTAAACTCGGATTTTATCACGGAATTTACCACCCATCAATTGATAAACAGGCAGTCCTAGAGCTTTGCCCACCAAATCCCACAAAGCTGTTTCCAAGGCTGTCATTACACATACATACATACCGGCCTGGGCTCCTTTAAAGAGACCTCCCCTGCGCATTTCTTCTTGAAGTCGATTAATGTTCAAAGGATTTTTACCGATCAAGTGATTTTTAGCCAAGTGATGCACAACGTGGTATGTTCCGTAAACGCCGTCAACGCCTTGGCCATGCCCAACGATATCCTGGTTGGTGTAGATTTTCACAAAAAGGCTATGCTCATTGCGAATAAACCCACATTTCACTGCCGTGATCTTAAGATCAGACGGCGCTGATGATTTTGGTGTTCTTTCCATAGAGGCTGCCAGGCCATCATAGTTTGTGGCCAACATAGCGCCGGTAATACCTAAAGTAGCTCTAGACAAAAAGGACCTACGGGAAGGCTTTTTGTTAGAGGTTGAAGAAAAAAGTTTCATTGATTTTGATTTATGATTAACTATTTACTAAATATACTAAAAAATGAAAATAGATATTCAATGGGAAGCCAGCACCCCCGAACAAGTTAAAACTTGGGGTTATCAATATTGTATGTAGCCATGAGGGGTAAAGTACATATTGTTCAAAAACAAAAGACGCACAAGCATTATTGGCGTTTTTTCTTTAGGCTATTTTTTTCACAGTGGAGTCTTTTTAGGAAAGCAAAACCAAAATAGTGGGAGATTGTTCAGAATCTAGAGACCGTAATAGTTTTTGTCACTCTATAATTGTTCGGTGAAAGGGTTGGTAAAAAGCCCCGCCATATCCAAGAGCACGTATGGCAAGGCCTCTTAACCAACATTGATTCTGATAACTAAATCTGGTACTAGGTATTCTCGAAACAAAATAAATATGAGATCTATTCACCCAATTTATAGGGATATGCTTCACTTTTTGGAGGTATAAAACTCCAACCAAGGGAAGCAAAAACCTCATTAATCGTTCAATCCAGGGTTCACAATGGTCTCACTGGCGGGAAGGGGCAAATAGTATTGAATTTCCCCCAAAGGTTGAAGGTCGTCTGGATGCTTGTTTGCAATAACGTTCTCTACCATTTCCAGCCTGACTAGGTCAAACCATCTGCAATACTCCCCAGCAAATTCCCAAGCTTTTTCCTGTACAATTTGTTCTTGGGTAATGGAAGTATAATCCACCGCAGGTGCTGGAGTATTCAAAGGGAGTCCGTAAGCCCTTCTAACAATTTTATTAATGGCCTCCAAGGCATCTGGATCACTGTTGTTTCCTGTGGCCATTACTTGTGCCTCAGCGAAAATAAAATAGACTTCAGCCATTCGTTCCAGAGGGAGTGAAAGCGTATTGAGCCATGTCATCCTATCCCCTTGGAACTTTTTGAAATAAGGCCTACCGGTATTAAAATCTTGCCAAGGAGTGCCATCTGGCAATTCGGTTTGAAAGGTTACCTCCTTGCGCAATTGGTCAGGATATTCATTAAAGAAGGTAATCTCGCTGAAATAATCATCCCATCCTCCAACATCACCGGGAATGGCAGCATTTCCATAAATGGCATTACCACTAAACCCCTGACTTCCTGAAAAATTAAGGGCAAATACCTCTTCTTTGTTACCATCATTGTTCATGTCTGGCGTAGGCCATAAGTCGGCAAAATTGTCCATGAGTCCCAATCCATATTCCGCTTCATTATCTATTAAATCTTTGGCTACTTGAGCGGCTTGGGCATATTTGGAGGTGTCCTTTAAGGGCCAGCTCGCCATATGAAGGTATACTTCTGCCAAAATTGCCTTGGCAGTGCCTTGACTAGCTCTTCCCGGAGCCAATTTGGTTTTTTGCATTAGGTTGATTGCCTGCTCCAAATCTGAAATCACCTGGGCATACAATTCTTCAACAGAGCTGGAGGTCATGCTAAGGGTTTCTTCATCAAATTCTTGCGAATTTAACAGTATGGGTGCCTTTCCCCATAACCTTACAATCCAAAAGTAACTGTACGCTCGTAGAAAATAGGCCTCTCCGGCAATCTGTTCAATAGCGGTTGCATCACCTTCAGCAGTTTGATAATTGGCAATGATATTATTGGCGCCTTGAATACTTTTATAGACACCTCTCCAAATCAATGGCAATCTACCGTTCTGTTGGGACACATTAAATTGGTCGAACTCCCTAAAATCTGCCTTGTTACTGGCTTTATGGGTAGTGAGATCATCAGACCCCATGAGAATGGCCTGGGTAGCTGCCGTAGCAAATCCGGATGCCCAAGTTTTTTCCAAGGGTGCGTAAGATCCAGCCAAAGCTGCGTTTAAGCCTCCTTCATCGGAAAGGGCGTCCCCA
>JAUIBH010000067.1 GCA_030427985.1 Bacteroidia bacterium
TGAATATCATCTATTAACAATAAGTCAACACTTCTGTAAAAGTCAGAAAACTCGGACGTTTTGTTTTCCTTGATAGATCGTATAAAATCGGATGTAAACTGTTCACTAGTAGCATAAAGTACACGTTTAATTGTACCTTGTTCTAACGCAAAATTACCAATGCTATGCATTAAGTGTGTTTTCCCGAGACCTGTTCCACCAAAGATTACAAGTGGATTAAAAGCTGTTTTACCAGGGGCTTCTGCAGCGGCAAGTGCAGCAGCTTTTGCAAATTTGTTTCCGTCGCCTTCGATAAAATTTTTAAAGGAGAATCTAGGATTGAGTTTTGTTTCAAAATCAGGGTTTTTAATTTGAAGTTGAGGCGTTTCATGCTCAACATGAATTTGAATAGATTGGTTGTTGTTTGAGGATGATTTTTTAATCGAGTACTCAACATCAAACTGTTGTCCCATAACTTCTTCAATTGATTTTCGAATTAATTTGGGATATCGAGACTCTAACCATTCGTAAAAAAATTGAGACGGAACCTCTAAGTGGAGGAGATTATCAGCGATACTTATAGTTTTTATTGGTTTGAACCAGGTTGCGAAGCTTTGTTCATGAACCTTGCTGCTAATGATTTTTAAGCATTCATTCCAAACATGAAAACATTGCTCATCATTTGGCTTAGGGTTAGCCTGATTGCTAGATGCAAGATTCTGAACGATCATTCAGCACAATTCCTTTATTTTCCACACTACTCCAAGAGATAAAGCCGTCTTTTTGATCTTTTCTGCAAATTAGTGTTCAAAACTTGCCAAGCTGTTGTTAGACAATGATTTGTAACGTTTGGCGGCAAAAAGTTAAGCTAAGATACCTTAATTCGAGCCTAGCTGCTCACCAACTTATTCACAAGTTATTCACACATGAAGTGGGCGCTTGTGTATTTAAAAAAAGTAGAGAAAACAGGGCTTCAATTTAACGCAGATAATTTCACACGGTCAAGGTTTTTTCGGTGAAAAGAAAAATAATTTTTAATACCATTTCAATTTTCAAGTCTAATTCATTAGTAACGCTAATAGTTGTAATGATAATAGAAACTTATGAAAAAGCTTAAAAACTATTTAAACGAATAATCTTGTACTCGTTTAGTGCCTGATTATATTGCTGTTGCATCAAAATACGAGGAGTACATAAATGACATTTGATATTAATATGATAAAAGAGCGATACGCTCAGTTTCCTGATAGAGTAGCAAAAGCAAGAAAAGTAGTTGGTAAACCATTGACTCTTTCTGAAAAAATCCTCTATGCACACGTCGATGGTGAGATTGATAAACCGCTTAAACGGGGTGAAGATTATGTTGATTTTAATCCTGACCGTGTTGCAATGCAGGATGCAACAGCACAAATGGCTTTACTCCAGTTTATGCAGGCAGGTAAATCTAAGGTGGCAGTACCTTCAACTGTTCATGCAGATCACTTAATTCAAGCAAAAGTTGGTGCCACGAAAGATTTAACGATTGCAAATGAAGCAAACAAAGAAGTTTATGATTTTCTATCCACCGTCTCTGATAAATATGGAATTGGTTTTTGGAAACCTGGTGCTGGAATTATTCATCAAGTTGTGTTAGAAAACTATGCATTCCCAGGTGGAATGATGATTGGTACCGACTCTCATACAGTTAATGCTGCTGGGTTGGGTATGATTGCTATAGGTGTTGGTGGTGCTGATGCGGTCGATGTTATGGCTGGAATGCCGTGGGAGCTAAAGTTTCCTAAATTGATTGGCGTAAAATTAACAGGGAAATTAAATGGATGGACTTCAGCAAAAGATATTATTTTAAAAGTAGCTGGAATATTAACCGTAAAAGGTGGAACAGGCTGTGTAGTTGAATATTTTGGAGAGGGTGCAACTCATTTATCTTGTACGGGAAAAGGAACCATTTGTAACATGGGTGCTGAAATTGGAGCTACAACTTCTACTTTCGGATATGACGAATCCATGGAGCGCTATTTAAGAGCTACCGATAGGGAAGATGTTGCAGATGCAGCCAATGCCGTAAAAGAATATTTAACGGCAGACCCAGAGGTGTATGCCAACCCAGAGGACTATTTTGACCAAGTAATCGAAATCAACTTGTCTGAATTGATGCCTTTGTTAAACGGTCCTTTTACTCCCGATTTAGCCACTGAGGTGGGAACCATGACTGATAAAGCTACCGAAAATGGTTGGCCTTTGGCCGTAGAGTGGGGATTGATAGGGTCTTGTACCAACTCTTCCTACGAAGATTTGTCCAGAGCGTCTTCCATTGCGCAGCAGGCTTTGGATAAAAAATTGAAAACAAAAGCTGAATTTGGTATCAACCCTGGTTCTGAACAGGTAAGATATACTACGGAACGTGATGGTATCTTGGAAATATTCGAAAAATTGGATGCCAAGATTTTCACCAACGCCTGCGGACCATGTATTGGTCAGTGGGGTCGTTATGAAGATCCAAAGAACGCGCCAAAGAACAGTATTGTACATTCCTTCAACCGTAACTTCGCCAAGCGTGCAGACGGTAACCCCAATACGCATGCGTTTGTTGCTTCTCCAGAAATGACCGCTGCCATTGCTATTGCCGGGCGATTGGATTTTAATCCATTGACCGATAAATTGATCAATGAGGATGGCGAAGAGGTAATGTTGGATGAACCAACAGGATGGGAATTGCCTCCAAAAGGTTTTGAGGTAAAGGATAACGGCTATGTGGATCCCGTTGAAGATGGTAGCGGGGTTGAGGTTGTGGTTGCTCCAGACTCTGAGCGATTGCAGTTGTTGGAACCTTTTGAGCCCATCACTCCAGAAAGTCTTCAAGGGATGAAACTGTTGATCAAAGCCTTCGGAAAATGTACCACCGACCACATTTCTATGGCTGGTCCTTGGTTGCGCTTTAGGGGACATTTGGACAATATTGCCAACAACACCTTGATTGGTGCCGTAAATGCCTTCAATCAAAAGACCAACTTTGTAAAAAATCAGTTGACTGGCGAGTACGGAGGAGTACCCGACGCACAAAGAGCATACAAAAAAGCTGGAATCAAAACTATAGTTGTCGGAGATCATAACTACGGTGAAGGGTCATCCAGAGAGCATGCCGCCATGCAGCCCAGACATTTGGGTGTGGCCGCGGTGTTGGTTAAATCGTTTGCAAGGATTCACGAGACCAACCTGAAAAAACAGGGAATGTTGGCGTTGACCTTTGTTAATGAAAACGATTATGACCTTATTCAAGAGGACGATACCTTCAATTTCTTGGATATTGATGCGTTTGCTCCAGACAAGCCATTGACTATTGAGATTGTTCATACAGATGGAAGCAAGGATACCATTAAGGTGAACCATTCGTATAATAATGCGCAGATAAAATGGTTTAATGAAGGTTCTGCTTTGAACCTTATTAAAAAGGAGAATGCCTAAATTTTTTTAAGATTTTTGAATAAAACTCCTGATATTGTCAAAATATCAGGAGTTTTTAATTGTAAGCTAGTCCCAAGGAATGAAAATCAGTAAAAAGACCGTACTCAATATTCTGTTCATACTATTTGTACTCTCTTTTTTTGTGACCCCATTGGGTCATTATGGTAAAATCTTTTTAAATCGATTATTTGCCGTATCACCAACGGTAATCGAGGAATCCCAACGGGAAAAAATAACGGATTACAGTTGGAGGCTGAAGGACGAGAACTGGGATATTTTCAATTTTGAAAAGTCAAAAGGCAATGTGGTGTTCATCAATTTGTGGGCCTCATGGAGATTGCCCAGTGAAGCAGAGCTTGCAAGCATTCAGGAATTATACGACCAATACAAAGGTAAGGTCGATTTCTATATTATCACGAATGAGGAAAGGCCTCCTGTGGAAGCATTTATGGAAGAACACGGGTTTACATTTCCGGTGACTTATTTGATCATTGGCGATAAAATGCCTATTGACTCTGGTAAGGTGCCTGCATCATACCTCATTGATAAGTCTGGGAACATTGTTATTCATAAAGAGGGTATTGCCGATTGGAGCAATCGAAAAATGTATACGTTGTTGGATAAATTGATTGCAGAACAACCCTTATGAAACTTTCCAAAGAACAGATCAGCAATGGCATTTGGATTCTGGCCATCATTTTGATTGTCTTCACCCCTGTGGGGTTTCATCTTCGAGTTTTTGTGAGCAAATTGATAGCTACCAGTGCTGATGTGGTTGAAGCTGCTGAACAGAACTCGCTTAAGAATTACCATTGGAACTTGGTCACCCCTGAAGGAAAACCCATGGATTTTCAATCCAAAAAAGGCGAGGTGGTGTTGGTCAATTTTTGGGCCACGTGGTGCCCACCTTGTGTGGCAGAACTGCCTAGTTTGGTGGAGTTGCATAACGCTTATAAAGGAAAAGTGGATTTTGCATTTGTGGCCAGTGATGAACGTGAAAAAGTAACGGCCTTCCTTAAGAAGAAAGGGTATCAGCTCCCAGTTTATTTTGAGGCTTCTCAAACTCCCAATGAATTACTTTCCAAAAGTATTCCAGCAACCTATATTATAGATAAATCGGGTAACATTGTGGTGGATGAAAAAGGTGCGGCCAACTGGAATTCTGAAAGCACTAGAGCCTTGTTGGATAGTCTTCTTTTGGAGTAGTTTTATTTTTTAAAATATTTAAACGGGACAAAGAGCATCCCAAAGCATTCCCCATCTTCTTTTCCCAAATGTTTATGGTGCATTTTATGGGCACGACGTACCCCTTTGGCATACCAATTATTGGCATTTCTAAAAAGCTTAAAACGTTGGTGGATAAAAATATCATGCACCAAAAAATAAGCGATGCCGTATGCTAAAATGCCAAACCCTAAAGGCCATCCATACCAAAATGAGGTGTAGTTACCCAAATAGAACAGGGTCATGCTCACCACAGCGTAGAATAAGAAAAAAGCATCATTCCGCTCAAACCAAGAATCGTGGTCTTTTTTATGATGGTCTTTATGGAGGCTCCATAAAAATCCATGCATCACGTATTTATGGGTAAACCACGCCATGAATTCCATAAAGCAGAATGTGGCCAAAAAAATTCCTATCCAAAGTGCTATCTTCATTGTACCAATTGTAGTTTGTAATTTAGGTAGGATTGGGCCAAAAGTCCAAATTTTTGGTAGTTGGGTACCCGGATGCGGGCATTTTTTATTTCCATTGAAGGTGTGTCCTGTAACTTGTAGAGCAGTTTTTTATAGTATCGATAGGCGGTATACACACCAAATTTGGCTTGTTCGGGCAGTTTTATAATACCAGAATATCCCACGGCAAAATCTGCCTTGATTTCATTTACAATCCGTTTTTTGGAAACTTCATCCAGCTCCATCAAATTGGTATTGGGGAAATAAGTCCGATTTAGATCTTCATGGTCGGCCTTTAGATCCCTTAGGAAATTCACCTTTTGAAAAGCTGAACCCAAAGCCATGGCCGATTCCTTCAATTCTTCATATTTTTCTTTATTTCCATTGACAAAAACACAAAGGCACATCAACCCAACCACATCGGCCGAACCATAAATATATTCTCGGTACTCATCAAAAGTCTCATAATTTTTTTTGGTCAAATCCATCCGCATACTTTTCATAAAAGATTCCACTAAATGATATGGAATATCATATTTATGGTAGGTATGCTGAAAGGAATTTAAAATGGGGTTTAAACTGATTTTATCAGCAATGGCCTGTTGCATATCACTTTCAAAATCATTGAAAAGTTGTGTTTTGTTGTAATCATGGAAGGTATCCACAATTTCATCAGCAAAACGGACAAACCCATAGATGTTATAGATGTCTGCGCGTATGGAAGGGGCCAACATTTTAGTGGCCAGGGCAAAAGAAGTGCTGTAGGATTGCGTAACAATCTTGCTGCAGTTGTACGATACATCGTCAAAAATAGATTTCATTTTTTTGTTTTTTAATGATTAAATCAGAAACCAATTTCCCAGAAATTAGGGCTGGTGGAACCCCTGGGCCGGGAACGGTAAGCTGACCGGTAAAGAACAAGTTCTTTACCTTACTACTTTTGAGGTTAGGTCTTAAAAAAGCGGTTTGCCGAAGTGTATTGGCCAAACCGTAGGCATTTCCTTTATAGGAATTGTACTGTTCAACAAAATCGTTTACACAGAAACTTTCTTTAAATATAATGGAATCTTTGACATGTTGACGGGTTCTTTTTTCAAACCGGGCCATTATCACATCAAAATATTGTTCGCGCAATTGGGGTGTATCCTCCAATCCTGGGGCAATGGGCACTAGAAAAAATCCGGTTTCACATGCATTTGGAGCCATGGAAGCATCGGTCACGGATGGAAAATTAGCATAGAACAACGGTTCCGAAGGCCATTGCGGATTGTCATAAATTTCTTGGGCATGTCTTTCAAAATCGGTGTCAAAAAAGAGGTTGTGATGTTCTATGTTCTCCAACTTTTTGTCAAAACCAATGTAAAATAGGAGGGAAGAGGGAGCGTAGGTCCTTTTCTCCCAATAGTCTTCTGAATATTGTCTATATTTTTCGTCTAAAAGTGTTTCGGAATGATGGTAATCGGCACCACTTACCACATAATCAGCCAAATAATTTTGGCCACCGCTACGAATGCCCAATACTTCCCTGTCCGATACAATGATTTTACTGGCAGGACTGTCCACATGGATTTTCACTCCAAGTTCTTCAGCCAGACTCTTCATGGCCTTTATGATTTCATACATGCCACCTCTGGGATGCCAAGTACCCAGACCAAAGTCGGCAAAATTCATAAAGTTGTAAAATGAAGGGGTGTCACTGGGTTTTGCACCCAAAAAAAGCACTGGAAACTCCAAAGTGGAAACCAGTTTTGGATTTTTAAAGCGCTTTCGCACCTCTTGGCTGATGGTTTTAAAGAATTGGTCCACTCTAAGGACCGTTTCCTTTGTTACTAATTCCAAAGGGGAGAGACCAGGGCGCAACACAACTTTGTTGATGGCAATGTCGTAGTTTTCCTGAGCCTGACCAATGAAATTTTTCAAATAAACACCACTGCCGGGTTCCAAACGTTCAAACTCTTCACATATCTTATCCAAACAGTCACCAATGGTAACCGTGTCATCCTCAAAAAAAACTTTATATGCTGGATTCAATTTGTCCAGTTGATAGTAGTCTGAAGTTTTTTTACCAAAATCAGCGAAAAATTTATCAAAAATATCTGGCATCCAATACCAACTTGGACCAATATCAAAAGTGAATCCACTTTTAACGAACTGTCTGGCCCTACCACCAACCGTACTGTTTTTTTCAAATATTTCAACGGCAAAACCAGCCTTGGCCAAGTAACAAGAGGCGGAAAGGGAAGAAAAACCTGAACCAATGATGATGACTTTTTTCATGGTAAGTTGAGCAATTAAAGGGATTCCAATAATTGCTCTATTGAATTGAATGCTTGTACGGTGTCAGGGAAAGTATCCGCTGTGGCATGTCGTATTTGATGTCCCAAAACATAGAGTCTTGAATCTGGCGAGAGCTCCAAAATTTTGGAAAAACGCTCCAAGTAGGCATGCAGTTCATTTGGGGTTGGGGCGACTGTAAAATAAGAAACAAAATGGACATTGTCATAGTATTTTAGTAAATCCGATAGATTTTCCATGGGCATGGTCTGCCCCAAGTAAATGGACTTGTACCCTCTTAAGGTTATCTCGTAATTGACGTACAACAATCCCAATTCGTGGATTTCATTCTCTGGCAGAAAAAGAGCAAAGACCTTGTCTTTTTTAGACGGTTCTTCAAATTGCAGCTTTTCTGTTTGGATGTAGATTTTCTGTTTTATGAGATTGGAAATAAAATGCTCATGTGCGGGGCTAATGGTATCGGTCTGCCAAAGAAGGCCCAGTTCGTTGAGCAAAGGAATGAACACCTCATGAAAGACATCCCTGAACGACCTTTCCACTAAGAGATTGTTGTAGGTTTTTTGAAACAGGGGTTGGTCAAAATTGAGCATGGCCAATTTAAAAGCATTCAAAGCATGGCTCTTTTTGCTGTTCTGGGCCACAATTTCCTTTACCATCATTGGAATTTGTGACTCATCCAATTTGGCAATTTTTGAAATTTTGTAACCATTATTGTACAGCAGGGTAATGTTCAACAGCTTTTGCAAACTTGCAATGGAATAGGTTCTGATGTTGGTGCTGGTTCTTTCCGGGCTGAACAAATTGTATCGTTTCTCCCAAATCCGGATGGTATGGGCCTTAATACCGGAAAGATTTTCCATGTCCCTTATGCTGAAGGATTTTTTTACATTGTTCATCTTTTACGAATAAAGATTAAACAAATTTACAATTAAAACGATACGAACCTATTTTTTTGTCATAAAATTTAGAGTATTCTCCCCGAGAAATGAATGTTTTTAGCTGGAAACGTAAGTCGTTAAGAAAGAAAAGTAAAAAAACAAAAAAACCGCAAAAGTTGCGGTTTTGTGCCCACGACTGGAGTCGAACCAGCACGTCCTTACGAACACTACCCCCTCAAGGTAGCGTGTCTACCAATTCCACCACGTGGGCTTATCAATTTTATGGTCTTTAACAGCCAAAAATCTTTGGGGCGACAAATATAGGGGTTTTGTCCAAATATAACCTGATCTGATATTCTGAAATTCTTGTTTTTTGAGTAGGCCCATTTAATGTTTAATAATCCTTCCGTCTTCCATTTCAATGATACGGTCCGTTCGCTTGGCAAAATCCTCATCGTGCGTTACCACCAATAATGAGAGCCCTTGCTTTTCCTTCAGATTTTTAAAAATTGTGAATACATTCTCGGAATTGTGGCTGTCTAAATTTCCAGTGGGTTCATCGCCCATTAAAATAGTTGGGTCATTGATCAAGGCCCGGGCAATGGCCACCCGTTGTTTTTCCCCACCAGAAATTCGCGATGCTCTTTGTTCGGCCAGATGGCCAATGTGGAGCATTTCCAATTTTTGATGGGCATCCCGCGCAATTTGCGCATGGGATTTTTCGCCCAATTTTTTGGCCGGAAGCATTACATTTTCCAAAACACTGAACTCCGACAACAAATAATGAAATTGGAATACAAACCCAATATTTTTGTTTCGGATACGGGACAATTCTTGGGGGGATTTCCCTGTGATCAATTCATTGCCCAAATATAATTGGCCCGTATATTCTGTATCCATGGTGGAAAGCACATACAACAATGTGGATTTTCCCGAGCCCGATTTCCCCATGATAGAGGCAAATTCGCCTTCACGTACCCCAAAAGAGATGTCCTTCAACACATGAAAGTCCTTGGGCTTGTAGAAATGCTTGTTAATATTTTTGGCTTCCAGAACGAGTTTCATAGGCGATGTTACGTTCCCCGAATGATTTTTACCGGGTCGATTTTTTTTGCTCTATTGGATGGTAAATAACCCGCAACAAAGGTTGAAATAAGGGCAAATGTGATTCCAATGACATAATATGCGGCATTATAGTTTACCGGAAATGTTGAAATGGTAGGCAGTGCTTCGGTCTCAAAAGGGGCTTGGTCAATTATTTTTGACAGTGCAAACCCGATCAATAATCCCAAAACACCTCCAATAAACCCAATGATCATGGCCTGGCTCATAAAAATGAGTTGTACGTCCCTTCCCGAAAATCCAGTGGCTTTTAATATGGCGATGTCTTTCATCTTTTCGTAGATGAGCATATTCAAAATATTATAAATGCCAAAGCCGGCCACAATAAGCAGGGTTATGGAAACCGCATAGGTGATCAGGTTTCGAATATCCGAACCGGTTTCAAACTGGGCATTGGCCTCGTTGATATCTATGGCCTTGGTATTGAACTGTTTTTCCAATCTGCGGGCCATAGGTTCGGCCTCATCAATATGCAATAGTTTAATATTGATATCCGTGACAAAATTTTCCGCTTCACCCAAAATGCGTTGAACGGTTTTTAGGTTGGCAAAACTTTGGATGTTATCGATTTCGGCGATACCACTTTGATAAATCCCCACGATTTTTAATGGAAAAATGTTGCCGGCAACCGTACTCACTTGAACACGGTCTCCCACGGACAAAGACATTTTATCGGCCAATCCGGCGCCCAATAGAATGCCATTGTCATTAGTATCCAATGCCTCGGGGGAACCTTCCACGATATTATCTTGAATATTTGACAGACGGACCTCTTCCATAATGTCCACTCCAATAAGATTTCCACCCAACTCAATGGAACCTGATAAATAAAAAATCTGTGCCCGGAGCTGTGGAGTGGCTCCCTTAACATTGGGTTGTTTTTTTAGATAGTTGAGAATGGGCAACGCATTGTGTATTTTTTTCTGGTTTTGCTTGGGTTTTATGGAATGTACCACGTTGAATGCGTCCTTGAAATCATCATACAGCGCAACGGGTTGGGTGGGGGAGGGCCTTATTTCGTTATAGATGTGGATGTGGGGCGTTTGGTTCAGGACCAAATCGTCCAGCATGGCATTCAGGCCCGTCATAAAACTTACCAAAGTGATGTAGGCACCAATGCCAAAGGTAACTCCCAATGTTGCGGTGGCTGTAGATTTCATCTTAGTGATAAGATGCGTTTTGGCTATGCCCAATATGACGCTCCAATTGATCATTGTTCAGGTTTATAGATGGCCATATTTTCGTCCAACCCTTTCAAAATCTCTATTCTGTCCAAATTTTGCAATCCAACACGAACCTCTTTTTCACCATCATCAGTAAGTACTTTCGATTCGCCAATGAGATATTCCTTCGGGATGGTCAGGGTCTCTTCTTTTTCAGCGATAATAATATTCCCTTCACCCGAAAGTCCGGGGTATAAAGTAGCGGGAGGGTCTTTAAAAAGAGCTTCGACCTTAAAGGTTTGGGAGCGTTCGTCCTTGCGTGGATAAATCTTGTCCAAAGTGCCTTCAAAAACCTTTGAATTGTAGGAATCCAAGGTAATGAACACGGGTTGCCCTATTTTTAATTTCACAATGTCAACCTCATCCACTAAAAGTTCCACCACAAAATTGTCGCTTTTGCCAAGAGCGGCAACTGGCTCCATGGTGTTTAAGATCTCGCCTTGGTTTTTGTAGAGTGCATAGACCGTACCGTTGATTTTACTGGTAATGGTAAAGTCGTTTGTATTGGTCAACGAGGTCTTGTAGTTGTTCTCGGCTTGGCGCACTTGGGTTTCCAATTCGTTTTTGGTTCGGTCGTATTTGCGTTTTAAAAGACTTAGGTTGTTTTGGGAGAGCTCATACGCCAATTTTCGATTGTCGTACTCCAATTTTGACCCAATATTTTGACTCCAAAGGTTTTTTTGTCGGAAATAATTGATGGAATCATTTTTTAATTGAAGCTCTGCTGATTGAATTTCATCTTGTATTCCGCTTAAAACCGTTGCGTTGCCACTATAGTTTTCGCGGGCCAGTTGTAGGGCCAATTTGGCGTTTTCCGTATTGAGTTCTGGAGAGGTGTTTATAATTTGAAGGATACGGTCACCCTTGGCCACTTTATCGCCCTCTTCCACCCAAATTTTGTCCAGAATGCCTATCACTACGGAGTAGGCTTGGTAAAGACTGTCAGGCTGAACCGTTGCCGAAGCATAAACAGATTCGGTCAAGGGCATGCGTTCCGGATAGGTTTTATCCTTTTTATCGGAACATGAAAACAGCATGGGGAACCAAAGAAAGATCAGTATAATGTATTTCATGGTATGTTTCATGAGAATGTCCTCAAATTACCAATAATATTGTTAGCTATACCATGAGTTATGTCAGTAATTATCCTTTGATCAGCGATAATACGGAAATGCGCATCACTCCACAAAATTTATCCTTAATCCTGATGTAAGTCATTGTGTGCGTTCGTAATTCATATTTCCTTTGCAGGAAAAAGCTGATGATATTAACAGTGGTGATATTGTTGGTTGTGCTCTTGGCCTTTGGACTTCTATTTGTTCCAATCCAAATTTATATTGATACAGATACCCTACAGTACTTTGTTAGGATAAAAGGATTGGCAAAGGCCAGTTTAGAACCCGATAAAAAAGAGCTCTTGCGGATACGGTTGAAAGTGCTCTTTTTTGAACGTTTTTTTTATCCCATTAGAAAATCTTCAAAGCCAAAACTTCCAAAGAAGAAAGTCAAGAACAAAAGGAGAATGAAATTTGGGAATATGGTACGTGTGATACGATCGTTTCAAGTACGGCGATTTGTGTTGGATTTGGATACAGGAGATTATATTGCCAATGCAAAAATGTATCCTGTATTTATGTTGTTCAACCATTATGGGGCTTCTTTTCACATCAACTTTGAGGATAGAAACAGATTGTTGATCGATATACGGAACCGACCTTTCAGAATATTAAAATCATTTATTAACTATTAAATATAAGGTCATGGATTTACATTTTGAAGAACTATTGAGCAAGGTTACTGACTTTATCAAGTCAGAGGCCAAGACCGACACCATTATTGGTGAGCCCTTTCAGTTGGGTGAGTTTAAATGTGTGCCGGTAATTAAAGTAGGTATGGGATTTGGCTCTGGAGGAGGCGAAGGCGTTGAAGGAAAAGGTAGAAAAGGAGAAGGTGCCGGCGCTGGTGCAGGTATTGGTATCCAACCTATTGGCTTCTTGGTGACCAAAGGGGATGAGATTTCTTTCTTGGAAGCAGGAAAGACTCACGGTTTGGCCGCAGCATTTGAAAAAGTACCCGATTTAATTGAGCGCATTGTTTCGGAGCGAAACAAACATGAAGAAGTCGTTTCCTAAGTAAGGGAATGATTTTTTAAGGGAACTGGATTGTTTCTGTATAAAATGGGGACAATCCAGTTCGTTCGAGGAACTACATTTTGCCCGTTGGAGAACATCAATTTTTAATTCCAAAAAAAGCCTGTGCTAAGCCCTGTTCAACAGGACTAAAATCCAGATAAAATCAGTCTACAGTGCCCTGTCAACTATAATATTAGCAAAAACTAATACTATTTTCCCAACTATAAACCTTCCTATTGTCTTTTCCCAACTTTAGTTGCAATTTTGACGATACTCCTTACTATTTAATGATACAATAAAGATGCAATTCAAAGCGAAAAACAATAAGAATATCCTCTTGTTGGCAGCCTTTTTCATTACAGTTGCCGCACAAGCCCAAAAAACAAACTATACCCGTCAAGATTCTTTGCGGGGCACCCTAAATAAAGAACGATCGTGGTGGGATGTGTTACACTACGACATTACCGTTAAACCAGACTTCAACAAGAAAACCACTGTTGGTAAAAACATCATCACTTATAAAGTGGTTGAAGATTCGCATAGCGATTACATGCAAATTGATTTGCAGGAACCTTTGCGCATTGATAGTATTGTTACCGATGATGCCAAAAAATTGTCATTTTCAAGAGAAGGCAGTGCATGGCATGTAGAGAACAAAATAAGTGCTGGTAAAAAGGAAGGGAAAATCACGGTGTACTTCAATGGTAAACCGCGGGAAGCCATTCGGGCACCATGGGACGGCGGTTGGAGCTTTTCCAAAGATTCCCTGAACCGTCCATTAATGACCGTTACCTGCCAAGGGCTTGGCGCATCAATATGGTACCCCAACAAAGACCACCAAAGTGATGAACCCGATCATGGTGCCACCTTGACCATGACCGTTCCCAATGCACTTACCGCAGTGGCCAATGGACGATTAAAAGAAAAACAGCAACATAAAGATGGCACAACATCGTTTACGTGGGAAGTGAAAAATCCCATCAACAACTACAATCTTATTCCATATATAGGCCATTATGCCAACTTTAAGGAAACCTATGCGGGCTTGAAGGGGAATTTGGATTTAGACTATTGGGTGTTGGATTATAACTTGGAAAAGGCAAAATCGTATCTCCCCAATGAAGTGCACAACATGCTGGACAGTTTTGAGTACTGGTTTGGACCCTATCCCTTTTATGAAGATGGTTTTAAATTGGTGGATGTAGATCATACTGGAATGGAGCATCAATCTGCGGTGGCGTATGGAAACCATTACAAACCCGGTTACAGGGGTAGGGATGGTTCTGGCACGGGAATTGGTCTTTTGTGGGATTTTATCGTAATTCACGAAAGCGGCCACGAATGGTTTGGGAACAATATTACCACAAATGATTTGGCCGATATGTACATTCACGAAGGGTTTACCAATTACAGCGAGACCTTGTTTGTTGAAAGCATGTACGGGACTGATGCTGCCAATGATTACAACCATGGTATTCGCCGAGGCATTCAGAATGACCGTCCCATTATCCCCGAGTATGGTGTAAATGCCCAGGGAAGTGGCGATATGTACACCAAGGGCAGTAATATGATCCACACTATCCGGCATAGCATTAACAACGATCAGTTGTTCCGAAATATCTTAACGGGGCTGAACCGTGTGTTTTACCATCAAACCGTGACCAGTGAACAGGTGCACGATTATATCTCTAAAAAGGCGGGTTTTGATTACAGCAAGGTTTTCCATCAATATTTACAGACCACGCAGATACCTGAAATCCTATTGTATGCCGATGCCAAGAACAACCGCATGTATTTTAAGTATGCCAATTGTGAGGAAGGCTTCAATCTTCCACTTTCTTTGGTGGGCAAGCATACCCATCTTAAAATTTTTCCTACCACAGAATGGCAAAGTGTTGAGGTGAGCAATGACCAATATGTGCTTTTCTCCGCTCCGCGCATTGAAAAGATGTACTATTTGACCCCCAAGGTTTTAAACACGCTGGAAAAGTAGTTTAGTTGACAGTATTATGATTTGATTGTTTGAATTAGTTGATTGATTGTACAGGGGCCCTAAGAAATTGGGGTCTCTTTTTTTTGCGATCAGGCCAAGCTTAGAACATGAATTTTTCAATTTGGTTTGTATTCATTGTGTTGTTGACGATTTGTGAGCTTCTATGGTTGAATAGTTGTGATTATTTCAGGTATGCTTAAACTGGAATTTATTATCGTGTTTTAAATAAGGATGGTTTTTTGCCAAGAAAAACCTTCGCAACCATTTTATGGTTTAACCGTCTATTCCATAAAAGACTGTTATGAGACGATTATTGCTGATTTTAGTTGGTATGATTCTATTGGCTTCGTGCACAAAGTCTAAAGGGGGTATCAATTTCGGCCCTGAAAAATACTATGAGCTCAGCTATATAAATTCAGGGATGTCGAGCCAAATTATTGACAAGGATAATCTGGATTTTAGTGAGTCGATTGAATTTTTCCCAGATAGCACCTTTATAAAAAAAAGAACCTATCGGGACAGTACTTCTATAGCTGATGGCCATTACAGCTCCCGTGTTTTGAATGGGGATGATTATCTAAGGTTGTATTACAACAAAGACACCTACCTTATTCAAACTTGCGGACCTTCCTTAGAAGAATATTTGCGAATTATAAACGAAAAGGAGCTTTTCAACGGAGGGTATATGCCCTGTGATGGTCCCGGCTATTTTTATACAAGGTCAAAGCGGTGAATGGTTTATTTAAGCTTTGTCACTATACAGCTGATTTAGCTACCAAATTTGGACATTTTTGTGAGTTGAACAAATCACTCGTCCAGCTTCATTAACGCTATATTCCTGAATTCTACAGGATGGCCTTCTGCCTGAAGTGCAATATAGCCTTCGCTGATAATTCTGGAATGTCCATTTTCCATAAGTTCCCGGGCAAATTCATCCGTGTCATCATATTGGGGTTTGGAGTACTCCATAACCACCTGATCGTTGACTTTGTGAATTATTTTTTCGCTCCCATGTACTTCAATTTCCATTTTTACCCAACTGGTATCACTAATGGCTGGGTAGTTTGAATTGGTGCAATGTTGGGTAATCAGACTATCTTTCATTTTAATATGAGTGCCTGCGGTGCACACATTGCCTGTAAAACGCTCCGTTTTACCATCACCCCCAAGTAGCTGGGCTTCAACCGCCACAAGCAATGTTTGGTCAATGGGCAGTTCAGAAGGATGTGGTGAATGAATTTTTATACCACTATTTTTAAAGGCCCAGGATGGTGAGCCTGGTACCGCTTTACCCACAAAGCGATATTCTAATCGTAATCTGTAGTTTGAAAGCTTCTCCTGATAGAAAATATGGCCAAAATTATTGTCGAAATTGTCGTAGGCATCATAATTTGCAATTAACTTCCCGTCTTTTGCCTGAAAGGTGTTCAGATAATTTTCACCGTATTCCTGACCTGTAAACTTTGGGGACCATCCTTTTAAGTCTTTACCATTAAAAATGGGTGTCCACCCAATGTTTTTTTGTTGTTTACAGGCACAGGTCATAATGAATACAACCGTAACAACCGCGTAAAGCAAACCTTTATTTTTTATCATTTTATGGATTTAGCGATGCCCTAAAGGGATAAGATTACAAGTCAATAGACATAAAATGAAAATTACTTTTTTCATAAATCTCTACAATCGATTATTTGAACTTTTATAAACGTAGAATATTGTTTAAGGTTTGATTCAATAGCAGTGGGCTCATTTGATAATGAAAGTCCAATAAAGCGGTCTCATTCTGTATTTACAGATTTTCACTTAGCCCTATTTGAGGAACCATACTGAGATAAACTAAGGTTGTATTCAATTTAGAAGGGTCATAAAATGCAAAATCCTGCAAACTAACTGATTTGCAGGATTTTGATTTTGTTTAGTTACCCAAAAAGTGACCTGGCTGGGGCTCGAACCCAGGACCCTCTCCTTAAAAGGGAGATGCTCTACCAACTGAGCTACCAGGTCTTTTAACAGTGCCGGCGCGTTGCGCTAAGCGGGTGCAAATATAACATCAATAATCTATTTTACAAGGTGAATTAATGATAAATTTGAGTTTTTTTAAATTCGCTGATAAATTCAATATATGAGAGTAGTTTTGGTAGGATATATGGCAAGTGGAAAGTCCTCTGTGGGAAAGTTGTTGGCCAGTGAGTTAGGGCTCAAATTTTTAGATCTGGACGCCTTTATAGAAGAGCAACAAAAAAAATCCATCAAAACCATTTTTTCTGAAAAGGGAGAGATTTTTTTTCGAAAATTGGAGCATGAAATGTTGTCCAAAGTTTTGGATGAGCACCAAAATTTGATGCTTTCCACTGGAGGGGGAACCCCTTGTTATGGAAATAATATGAAGACCATTTTACAAAAATCCGACCATTCCATTTACCTGCAATTGTCCATTCCCGCATTGGTGGAACGGATTAAGGGAGAAAAAGAAGAGCGCCCGCTTGTTAAAAATATTGCTGATGAAGACCTTCCGGAATTTATAGGCAAACACCTCTTTGAGCGAAGACAATACTACGCACAGGCAAAGCATGTTTTGGAATGTGATGGCAAGGATTTGGAAACCGTAGTATCCGAAATAAAACAACTGCTACTCTAAAAAGACCGCATCATTTTTGGGCTGGAACTCCACTTTAATGTGCTCATTGAGTGAGGTGGACAATGAGATTCCCTTAAAATCGGCCTTAACAGGGAATTTTTTATGGTTTCTGTTGACCAGTACCGCCGTTTTCAATTGCTTTATGGGTGTCTTTAAAAAGTGGTGTACCCCATAGATCAAAGTTGTGCCCGAATTGAGTACATCGTCTACCAATATAACAGACTTGTCTTGGTAATCTTTTGCTGGAATTGAGGTGCTGACCCCGCTTTCCAACGGGTTTTTTTTGTCCATTTCCACCTTGCAAAGCACAATCTCGGCATCGGTGATGTTCTTAAGGACGGTGGTGATTTTTTTGGCAAAGTTCATCCCCCCACCGTTTACCCCGGCCACAATAATCTCCTTCTCATCAACATTGCTTTCATAAATCTGATAGGCAATACGCCTTACAATATGTTGGATTTGTTGGTGGGTCAATATGCGGTTCATCATGGCATGGATAATTGCATCAAAGATATAAAACAGATCATTCAGATTCGTCCAAATAATCATCAATGTACCGCCGATCTTTTTTGGTGGGACGCCCCAAGCCTTTCTTTCTGTAATGGGTTTTGGCAAATTTCAGCAATTCGTTTTG
>JAUIBH010000068.1 GCA_030427985.1 Bacteroidia bacterium
TTCCGCCAACGCCTCGGAATCCTTTGGTTTTACAATTAACCCTTCTTTCATGTGCCTTGCAATATCGGTGACACCGGGCACATCTGTGGTAACCAAGGGCAATCCATATGCAGATGCTTCCAACAACACCCTTGCAAAACCTTCGCGATAAAAGGTAGGCAGGACAAAGACATCGGATTCCAATAATAGTTGGGGAACATCACTTCGTTTACCCAACCATTCTACATAAGGTCCATATTGGCTTAGGATTTTCTCGTTTAACTTCTCTGAATTCTCCTCTAAGGGCCCCACCAGCAAAAACTTAAACTCAAATCCTTTTTCCGCACACATTTTAGCAGCTTCCAAATACTGGATAATCCCTTTGGCATAGACCAGCCTTGAAACGCAAATTGCAGTAAAGGGGCTTCTCTTTCTGGCAGCTTTCTCTTTTATGTTTTTCAAATCAATGCCACTACCATAAATCATGGAATGGTTCTTTTCTGTTACCAACGCTTTTTCAAGAAAAAAGTTGCGATCATCCAAATTTTGAAAGGTAGTACAGAACACCCTTTTTCTGGCTAATCTATGCAAGAAAACGTAAATGGATTGTGCAATACGGGTTGATAGACCTTTGGAAACAAATAGTTTACCCAAGCCAGTTATGGTACGTACCACCTTGTGGGGTTGTGCAAAAGATGCCAAGGGTACCAAGAAAGCAGGTTTGGTATCAAATGTTTGTACAATATCAAACTTATGCTTCGTGAAAATTTTTCTGTATTCTATAATGGATGATATATCCGAGAAAAGATTTAGTTTTCTATTGAGATTATATTTTATAAACTGGATATGTTCCGGATAGCCATAGTCCTTGGTCCCCAAAATGGTAATCTCAAAACCATATTGAAGCAAATAGTTTGAAAGCTCGATTCTTTTATGGGCGTCTTCTCCCCCAACCAAACATAATTTAATTTTTTTCTCCATTTGGATTTTAATTCTCTAAACTATTACTTGGATTGTTTTATATGAAGAGCTTCAAAAGATAAAGCAGGGCTGTCCATTCTCTGGATAGCCTGCTTTATCCTTTACTTATTTCTATTCTTAGTTTCTAACAATGAGTCTCAAAGGTACGGGGTCTCCACTGCTTAGAACCAACTGAACCGTATATATGCCATCTCTGATATCATATATAGGGAACTCAAATCCTCCCTCCACTTCCACTTCGGAGGGTATAAAGGAAGTAATATATCTTCCGCTTGAGTCATGCAAAAGAATTTGCGTGACTGAGACGTTTCCGTCTAAATTATTTATATAGACCCTAGCGGTACCTGATGCTGGGTTAGGGGCCAAAATTGAAACCATTTCCATTTCTTCAGAAAGTTCAACTACTATCGTTACGGTTGCCGTATCTGAAAGACCTTCGGCATCTTCAACGGTCAATGTTACTTCATAGGTTCCTGAAACTTCAAATATATGGGTAGGATTAGCTTCATTTGATTGGCTTCCATCATCAAAATTCCAAGTGTAGGATACCACCTCCACATCGTCCTGGGAGTTAGAACCAACAAAATTGACTTCCAATGGAACCGTACCACTTGCAGGGTTAGCATCTATTACTGCAACAGGGGGTTCATTTTGATTGGCAACAGTAACCGTGACCTCCAATTGAACCTCACAGCCCAAATCCGTAGTAAAGGTATAAACTCCAGCATCTGCTTCCGTTATATCTGTAAGCACCAAATCATCCGTACTTAGGGCTTTATTGTTTCCATTGGGTCCCGCTATAGAGAAGGTAGTTCCATTAGGGGAAACATCCAATGACAATTGGTCCCCTTCCATAGCGGCAACTGTGGCCTGTCCTACAACTACAGTATCTCCGTTCAAGCTATACTCAGTCTCTAAGCCAAGGGTTGCACAAGGATCACCTACAGTAACTTCCAACTGGACTTCGCAACCTTCAGCGGTAGTGAATGTATAAATTCCGGCATCGGCTTGTACTATATCCGCAAGTACCAAATCATCTGTACTTAGGGCTTTGTTATTTCCATTGGGTCCTACTACGGAGAAGGCAACCCCATCAGGAAAAACACCCAATGACAATTGGTCTCCTTCCTCAACAGCAACCGCAACCTGCCCTGTAACAGCCGTATCACCGTTCAGACTATACTCAGTCTGTAAACCTAGTGAGGCACAGAATTCAATGACATTCAATTCCAATTGAACTTCACAGCCTTCCTCAGTAGTAAACGTGTACACACCATCATCAGCAAGAGATACACTGCCAAGAACTAGGTCTGTAAGATCCAATGGTTTTGTATTTCCGTTGGGGCCAGCCACAGAGAATGTACGTCCATCTGGAATTATGCCAAGGGAAATGTTATCTCCTTCCACAACAGAAACTGAACTAGATCCAGTAACTGCCGCCTCGCCATTGAGGACGTATTCAGTTTCCAAGCCAATGGTAGAACAGAAGCTGTGGACCTTTAAATCCAACATTACTACACATCCACTTCCTGTTGTAAAAGTATAAGTACCACTATCTGCAGTGGTTAAGCTTGGAATAGTCAAGTCATTCACTCCCATAGGTTTGTTGTTCCCATTAGGTCCATCGATTGAAAAAGCTGCGCCAAACGGTTCTATGCTCAACACAAGATTATCTCCTTCAATGGTCTCCAAGGTACTTGCTCCTTCTATAAATGGTCCACCATTTAAACTGTATTCCGTAACCACACCATAGGTGGCACAATCAACCGGATTTACAGTTAAATCCAGCGTAACCTCGCACCCACTACCGCTTACAAATCTGTACAGACCACTGTCTGCAGGAACCAGCGTATTAATTATAAGGTCATCAAAATCAAAGGGTTTATCATTTCCATTAGGTCCGATAATGGAATAAGGCAATCCTTGAGGTTGAATACTCAACTGTAATTTGTTTCCTTCATCCACCGTAAGCTCGGTAGCTCCTTCAAAAAATGAGTTATCATTTATACTGTATTCTGTAACCATGCCCAACGTACCGCAGTCCACTGGGTTCACGGTAAGGTTGATTGTAACCTCACAATCCCCACCCGCAGTAAAGGTATATGTTCCAGAGTCCGCAGGCACCAAGTTGGAAATAGTTAAATCATTAAAATCGAAAGCTTTATTGTTTCCGTTTGGTCCGGTGATGGAAAACGGTACGTTAGGTGGCAGGATACTGAGAAAGAGAATATTGCCTTCATCAACGGTAACATCCGTTGCTCCTTCAATATAATTTTCGCCATCCAGACTATATTCGGTAACCAATCCAAGTGTACCACAATCAATATCATTAACGGTGACATCCAACGTAACAAAACAGCCACTTCCAGTAGTAAATGTGTATGTACCACTGTCTGCAGGAGTTACATTTGGTATAATAAGGTCATCTGCATTTAGTGGCTTATCATTCCCGTTAGGCCCTGTAATGCTATATGGAATTCCTTGTGGCTCAGCTCCTAAATATAGAACACTACCCTCGTCAATGGTAATATCCGTGGCACCAAGCACATAATTATTTCCATCTAAACTATATTCGGTGGCCAATCCCAATGCTGCACAATCCACTTCATTGACGGTCAAATCCAATGTCACAAAGCAACCATTACCTGTAGTGAATGTATATGTTCCACTATCTGCTGTGGTTAGGCTAGGAATGGTAAGATCGTTTAAATCATATGGCTTATCATTACCATTTGGTCCTGTAATGGTAAATGGAAATCCGCTGGGCTCAATACCCAAGATTATTGAAAATCCTTCATCCACTTCCAGTTCACTGGCACCTTCCACATAGGTATCTCCATCCAAACTATATTCAGTAACCAATCCGAAGGTTCCGCAGTCTACGGCATTTACCGTAAGATCTAAAGTTACAAAGCACCCATTACCAGTTGTAAAGGTATAGGTGCCACTATCCGCCACAGTAAGGTTTGGAATGGTAAGGTCTGCTTCGTTAAAAGGTTTGTCATTTCCGTTAGGTCCTGTGATGGTAAACGGGTATCCGCCTGGCTCAATGCCCAATATCAATGTTAACCCTTCATCCAAAGTAAGCTCACTTGCGCCTTCAACATAATTGTCTCCGTCCAAACTGTATTCTGTCACTAATCCTAATGTACCACAATCCACTGCGTTTACAGTTAAGTCCAAGGTCACAAAGCATCCATTCCCTGTAGTGAAGGTATAGGTTCCGCTATCAGCAGGGGTGAGATTAGAGATGGTCAAGTCATTTTGGTCAAAGGTTTTGTCATTCCCATTGGGTCCAGTGATGGTAAATGGAAATCCTGTTGGTTCAATACCCAAAATTAGCGTAAGACCTTCATCCAATTCTAGTTCGCTGGCTCCTTCAATGTAGTTATTCCCATCCAAACTATACTCAGTTACAAGACCAAATGTTCCGCAGTCGGGTGAAGTTACTTCGATCTCCAGTGTGGCAGTACACCCTTCAGGTGATGAGAAAATATAGGTGCCCTCCTGTATAGGGTCTATTGGGCCCAGGTCATAATCGTCTCCAACCTCGGTGCCATTGGGCAGTGTTATGGTTATTTCGCCAACCTCATTGGGAGCTGCACTCAATACCACCGTAGTACCTTGCTCAACAGATATAGTTTCACCTGCCACTCCTTCTGTCCAAACACCATTTAACTGATATTCAGGATAAATTTGTGTATCTCCAGAATCACAAGACCCGGCAACATTTAAATTGATTACCGTTAAACATCCTTCTGCCGTAGTAAGTACATATTTACCTTCATTACTAGTTCCTACCAGACCATCATTTTTTTCAGGATTTCCGGCAGGAAAAATATTGGTGTCAATTTGATAGGCCTCATCAGCATTAAACCCAGGTAAATCATCTACAGAACTAAAAGTAGGTCCATCCGGCTCTATAGTGGTAACAAAATATTCACCTACGTAATTTTTTGCTCTAATGTATACCTCACTCCCTTCGGTGACATTGATATTATTACCTTCTGTCCAAGTGCCTGCTGCACCTACTTTATATTCTGCAACAATGGGGTTTCCACTACAATCAGGAATATCAGGATTGCCTGTTTGCACTCCCAACTGATAGTATGCATCTATTTCACTGGGAGAAAGTGCAATGTTAAATACTTTTAATTCATCAATCCTGCCGTCCAACTCATCGGTTACCCCACTATCATTGTAGCTAGGGTCTGGGTCAGGATTTGTTTCATAAAATCCAGAGGATGTAAATGAAGAGAAGTTAGGATCCGTAGAGTTTAAATTAATATCCAAATTCATGGGTACACTGGAAATCTCAATTCCATTGGCATAAAGTTTGGCTGTATGCCCATTATAGGTTGCTGCAATGTGCACCCACTTGCCCGGAGGTGAATAGCCTGAGTAGCATGAAGCCTCTCCTCCTTCACCATTCATAAACTCCCATTTATACAAACTGTTATGGAATCCAAAGAACATGGCTGGATAATCATGACTGAATACACCAGCATTGTGAACCACTTCGTCTCGGTTCACCCAAGCCATCATGGTAATCTGTTGTTTTACTGTGGATAAGGATGATGAAAATGGGACCTCAAAAATCGTGTTACTCTGGAATTCAGCACCATCGGTCTGCAAAGCGCCTCCAAATATCCCAGCACCCCAATTGTCTGTACTAAGTACTTTAGTGGCGGCGTCATTATCTACATCATAAAAGGTTCCGTTGTTTCCGTATTGTGAATCATCTGCTGCTGTAGAACCTGATCCTTCATCAAACTTAACATCCAAAACCAAGCTTGGGTTGTTGCTAAGAGGAATATCCGATCCTATCTGAACGGCCTCAGCTACAGAAGGAACTCCATTGGAATCGATGGCAAACAACATATAGTAGCCTGGAGGCAACAATTCCCTTCCAGGAATATCAACCGAATAATCTCCAGGAGTTCCTGAAAACGTAACCGGTATTCTTCTTTGTTCGTTATTGGTACTATGTGTGGCAGCCGAAAATCTAATCAAGCTGAATTCTTGAATATCTGTGCTTCCTGTTACATTTATAGAAGTATTGTAATCCGCAGTGGCTGGTGCACTTATGGTTGGCCGTGCTGCCAAAGACCCATCCGGATTGAACAGATAGGGTGGACTATAAATCTCCGCATCGAAGTGGTTATAGCATTCGTCCAGATTGGATGAATCACACAAACCACCACCACCTACAAAAACGCGGCCATCTATCATCAAGATACCAACACTATGATAGGTCCTTGCTATTTGCATTCCGGCTACGGAACGCCAGCTATTGGTGTCTGGGTTATATATTTCTGCGGTAAGTCTGGCTTCGTCGTCCGTAAATACTTCGGCATGCCCCAAACCTCCGGTAACCAAAACTTCACCGTTTGGCAAGACCGTGCTATTATGCATGGTTCTCGAATATTCCAAATTATTAACTGTCTGAGTTACTGTAGGTGTGTCTCCATAGGCCACTCCGTTCAAGTCAATTACATAGCTATTGTCCTTGGCAGGAGGTGCTCCTACCAAATCACTATCTCCATAGGATGTAGCACCACCCACTTTCAATATTTTTCCAATATCGAACATTACGGTAGTCCCTTTCATAGAGTAGTCATCATCTGCTCTAAGACCTGCATCTACAATAGATCCAGTGTCAGAAACATCTATCCAGTGCATCATTTCACTAGGGCCAGCATGGAAAAGATATCCGTTGGGCGCTGGCCAAAGCCACACATGATTATCCACTCTATACAAACCTTGTAGTTCCAATGCCAAATCGTTTGCTGTATAAATATCTTCCCCTGTGATTCCTGGCAAAGACACCCAACCCGTAGTCTCTGTCCAAAGTTCTGCATCTTTACCTCCGTTGGTTTCCGGCGTGTCCGCATCACTCCAAGATCCCCCAACGGTAAAAACAGAGCCATCTGTTAATGTTACATTCCCCTGATAGCCTCTAGGGATATTCATTTCATCAGCCACAGCCCAATCCCCGGTAACTGGGTCATATATACTGGTACGTTGACTGGTAGTACCTCCTGCCGAGAGAATTCTACCATCTGAAAGGTTATTAATCCCTGGACAGAACATATCGTGGTCGGTGTTTGTAGTAAACTCTCCCAATGCTTGTCCATCAGGCCCCATAAATGGGTCGAAAATTTCGGTGAAAGTTGCTCCATCACCAGAACCTGTCCATGTGTCCCTAAACTGTGACGACCACGTTATCAAACGTCCGTCGGGAAGGTTGGCCACCGCAACCGGTACAATGCCAAATCCAATGGGGTCGCTCCATTGGCCTACTTGGTCGGGAGACTGAGCTTTGAGGTTGGATGCGAAAAAGGTGAAAAAGCAAATTAAGACAATAGAGATTGAAGGGGTAATTTTTTTCATTATTCATTTTTTTCAACAATCAAATTTAACTGTAACAAGAAACTCTTTTGTATTATTACGTCAAAAGCAATCAATTCTTCGATTAAAAACAATTCAAAAGAGAAATGGGTATTTCTTCATCAAAAAATCAAGATGAACGTTAGGTTAAACATTGTAAGTTCAGGACGATATTATTTAAAAATATCTGCCGGCAACTATTTTAAAGCAGCACTCAATCATATATAATAAACTGTCATTCTTTTCTTTGCAGAAGAGTCCTATTTGTTCTTGGTATTTTAAACTGATGTAGAAATACAATTGGGGGAGGATTTTCAATAAATTTTGCATTTAAACGATAATATTTCGGGTTTAACGAAATTACATTTCAAACTCAATCAAGTGATTTGATCATTTGTATCTTCACCTTACCTTAACCCAAAATCTAATCAACAAATGATTTCAAAACTACTTGCTGAAACCACAAAAAAGCATATTTCCAAGTGGTTGGTTTTAGTTATTGATTCTACTATAATCTCATTTTCTTTTGTTTTATCCTACATAATAAGGTTTAACCTTACATTGAATTTTGACATACAGCAGCTTTTTTATCAGCTCCCTTTAGTTGTTGCGATTTCATGTATTGCATTTTTAATCATTGGGACTCACAAAGGGGTAATACGGCATACTGGCGTCAAAGATGTATACAACCTGTTCAATGCTACATGTTTGTCGAGTATTTTCATTTGCTTTTTTATTGTATTGATTAAACAATATAAATTTGTAGAAGGGTTTACTATTCCCCTCTCCATTATTATTATTCATAGTCTTATCTCTTTCATGGGGTTAACTGCGTCTAGATTTCTGTTCAAATATTTGCATCACCAATATCAAAACCGCAATAATCTTAAAATAACTAAAAACGTACTTATCTATGGGGCCAGTGAATCTGGCATTATTACCCACAACGTAATTACCAACAGTCCAATGAATACTGCTCGTGTAATTGGATATATTGACCATGAAGACCGAAAAGTTGGAAAGCAAATCAATGGGGTCAAAATATATGGCAAAGAAGAACTCACAGAGAGCTTCATCCACAAAAATAAAATTTCTGAAGTTATTTTTTCTATCCAAAAAATTGGTCCAAGCGAACTGAGAAAGGAAGTTCAAGAATTGGTAAACCTGCCTATTCAGGTGAAAATTGTCCCCCCAGTTGAAGATTGGATTAATGGTGAACTCAAACCTTCACAGATTAAAAAAGTGCAAATTGAGGATTTATTAGACAGACCCCCTATAGATACCAAAAACAATAAAATAGGTGAAACACTTATAAATCAGACCATTTTAGTAACTGGGGGCGCAGGTTCTATTGGAAGTGAGCTAGTTAGGCAAATTTGCCTTTACGATTACAAATCGTTGATTATTATTGACCAAGCTGAGTCTGCTCTTTATGACCTACAACAAGAATTAAAACAAAACGGACACCACAACTATATTGCAATAGTTGCTGACATCAGGGATAAAAATAGGATGAGTATATTATTTAATGAATATAAACCAACCATGGTATTTCATGCAGCAGCATATAAGCATGTTCCTTTGATGGAATACAACTCGTATGAAGCTATTAAGATAAACATTGCCGGGACAAAAGTGATTGCAGACTTGGCCTTACAAAACAATGTAAGCAAGTTTGTTTTTGTATCTACAGATAAAGCGGTAAATCCAACCAATGTCATGGGGGCTACTAAGAGAATTGCAGAAATGTATATTAGCTGTCTTCAGCAAGAGAACAAAACCAAATTCATTATTACAAGATTTGGCAATGTGCTTGGATCCAATGGTTCAGTAATTCCTTTATTCAAAAAACAAATTGAAAAAGGGGGACCCCTTACTGTCACCCATAGAGATATAACCCGTTATTTTATGACAATTCCAGAGGCATCTCAATTAGTATTGGAAGCTGGATCAATGGGAAATGGTGGTGAAATCTTCATTTTTGATATGGGGGAATGTGTAAAAATATTTGATTTGGCAAAGAACATGATAAAACTTTCTGGTTTGGCTTACCCTCATGACATTGATATAGAAATAACTGGTCTTCGTCCTGGTGAAAAACTTTATGAAGAATTATTGGCCAATGGAGAAAATACAATGCCAACCTATCACAAGAAAATATTAATCAGTAAAACCAAATGTATAAATTACAACTCAGTTAGAACCAAAATAGAAGAACTATGTCTTACCAATATGTTCTTCTCGGGAAATACCGTTAAATTAATGAAAGAGATAGTACCAGAATATGTCTCTAAAAACTCTAAATTTACCCAGTTAGATAAAGAAAAGAAATTGGACATCCCCCCACTTGTCTGATATCTTAGAAAAAACCTTACGTGAACTTTAACTAAAAAACTTTACTTAATGTACAAAATGAAATATTTAATAAAATATCTGGGCATTTCTTTAGTCATCAGTGTCCTTTTAGCCTCATGCGCCTCCAAAAAAGATGTGGTTTATTTTCAAGATGCTAAGGACTTTGAAACTCTAGTGAGCAAGAATACTTTTTCATCAAAATTCAAGGTAGACGATGTTGTAAGTATCCATGTCTCAACATTGGATCCTGAGGCTAGTGTACCATTTAACCTGTTCAAAGGTGCAGAAGAAGGTGGTTTTACCCCTCAGCAAGTAGACTATATTGTTGACAAGAATGGAAATATTGATTTTCCTGTTATTGGAAGTGTAAAAATCCAAGGGCTTTCATCAGAAGAAGTAAAAGTTTTATTAAAGGAGAGACTTAAAGATTATCTGAAAGATCCAATAATAAATATCCGATTAAAAAATTTCACAGTAACTGTATTGGGTGAAGTTAACAGACCTGGCACATATCCAGTGGTGGGTGAACAAATAACTGTTTTTGAGGCATTAGGACTAGCCAACGACCTTACCATAAAAGGCATGCGGAACAATGTTCTTGTCATTAGAGATTTTAACGGTACAAAAGTCTACAATAGAATAGATTTGACCAAGAAAAATGCCTTGGACTCTCCAGTATACTATCTTACACAGAATGACATTGTGTATATTGAACCTAACCAATCTGCGGTTACCTCATCCACTCTAGACAACAGGGCAAGCATTGCTGTATCCATTGCATCCTTGTTAATTACATCTACTGTTCTTATTCTCACAAGAAATTAATTTCATTCCTCTCCCTATCTTTTTAATAAATTATGGACAAGACACATTCTTCATCTTTGGATAAAAAAACAGAGCTGTCTGAAATTGTTTCAAATTATACCAAACACTGGAAATGGTTTGTATTTTCTATATTAATATGCTTGGTCATGGCTTTCCTGTATCTCAGGTATGCAACTCCCATTTTTTCAGCAAGTGCCCAAATTCAAGTACTTGATGAAAATGCTGCTTCATCTGAACTCAGTGTTTTCAAGGAGCTAGAGGTATTTACAGGTGGTAGCAAGACCAAGGTTCAAGACGAAATTGATATTTTTAAATCACGTTCTAATTTTATAGAAGTTGTCAAACAACTTGGCCTTAATATTAAAACCACGGTTTTGGGTAATGTTGCCAATTCCGAAATTTATAATGATGTACCTGTCAACATCAATTTTATTCCTTCTGATTCTATTGTGGAGCAATCCAAGTTCAGCTTTTTTCTTGATTTAAGCAGTGAAACTAAATTTGGACATAAGAATGAGGAAAGTGAAGCATATAAATCGTATGTATATGGGAAGCAAGTCCCTACTCCTATTGGCAATATGGTCATAACGCCAAATGATAACTTTAAAAGATATAAGGAAAAGAATTTAAGGATTGATGTAGCCCCTATCCATGAAGTTGGTCAAAACTATATGAAGAAAATAAAGGTGTCCATGAAAGATGAATTCTCCAATGTGCTCAGTATTTCCATAACCGACCCCAATCAGGAAAAAGCCATTGATATTCTCAACGCCTTGATTAACACCTATAACAACAATGCCATTGCAGATAAAAAGGCCGTCGCTGATAAAACTTCTTTGTTCATTGATGATCGTATAGCGGATATTTACTCCGACCTCTCTTCAGTTGACCAATCTGCCGAAGATTTCAGGACTGATAGGGGTATTGCCGACATCGCCTCCCAGTCTAACATAAACCTTAATGTAAGTGCTACAGGGGAACAAGAACTGAGAGATGCCAATATTCAATTGGATATTGCTTCTTCTATGAGAGACTTAATTGAAACCCAAGAAAGTTTTGATATTATTCCCTCTAATATTGGGCTTTCTGATCCTTCAATCGCTAATGCAGCGGCCAAATACAATCAACTGGTTGCCGAGAGGAATAGACTTCTCAAGAGTTCCAATGAAAAGAACCCTGTGATTGTAAACCTTGACCAACAGTTGAGAGGCCTAAAAAGGACAATGCAATCCAGTTTGAACAGTGTGGAAAACAATCTCCAACTTCGGGTTAATGATTTGAACAAACAGCTCTCGAGAGTTAATTCCAGAATCTACTCTGCACCAAAAAATGAAAGGGCTTTAAGGGATATCACCAGAAAACAACAAACCGCAGAATCACTTTATCTTTATTTGCTACAGAAACGTGAAGAAGCTCAAATATCGTTTGCTTCTTCTGCTCCCAAGTCCAAGGTTATTGATTGGGCCTATGCTACAAGTTCGGATCCAGTGGCACCTAAATCAAACATTATTCTTTTAGCCTCAATTTTATTTGGTCTTGTTATCCCGTTCTCCATAGTATACATTAGGGATTTATTGGATTCCAAAGTCCATAACAAATCCTCTTTGGAGAAAATTATACTTGAAATCCCTGTCTTAGGAGAAATTCCAAGATTGAAAAAAAATGAACTGAAAATCATCAACGATCAGGACCGCTCAGTACTTGCAGAATCACTCCGCATTTTAAGAACCAATTTGGATTACCTTATTAAGTCCAAAAAGAACAAGTCCAAGAATAATATAATCTTTGTTACTTCCGGTGTTCCAGGAGAAGGTAAGACATTTGTATCTTCCAACTTGGCCATGGTCTTGGCAAGTACCAATAAGAAAGTGATTTTGATTGGTGCCGACATTAGAAACCCAAAGATTCACTCTTTCTTTAGTGGCGCAAATGTTGATAAATTAAATTTGAGCAAATCCCAAGATGGATTGGGTCTTTCCGAATTTCTTCATGACCATACCATTTCATTGGATGACATTACCAACCCAATGTTGGCTTATTCCAATACAATTGATGTGGTCTACTCAGGAAAAATTCCGCCAAACCCGGCAGAATTGTTAATGAGTGAACGATTAAAGGAACTTTTTGATGAGGTTTCTGAAAAATATGATTACGTAATTGTAGACACCGCACCACTTATGGTGGTTTCTGATACCTTATTGATAAGCACCTTTGCAGATTTCACGATTTATGTGACACGTTCAGGAGTGACCGAAAGAACTTCGCTGGAGTTTCCTCGAAACCTTCAGAAAGAAGGAAAATTAAACGGGCTAACGTTCGTTGTAAATGGGGTTAAACAAACTGAACTGGGGTACGGAGGAAGATATGGATATGGGTATGGAGCCACAGTTAAAAAGTGGTGGCATTTCTCAAAAAACTGACCCTAAATTTTACTTATACACTGTACCCTAAAAACTTCATTGTTATAATCTATTCAAAAAAAGATAAAGGAACTAGAACCCTTGGCATATCAAAAAGGAACAAGTAGATTAAGCCATTTTTTAATAATAAACCTATCATTCAAGGCGTTAACAAAATGACCCAAGAATTAAAGGGACTTTATGAGGTTTTTGATGCTAAAATTAGGAAACTGGATAATTTTAAGGCTTATACAAAAAAAGAATTATTTAAATTATAAAAATCATTATGAACTTGACTGTAATTGGTACCGGTTATGTAGGACTTGTAAGTGGAACCTGTTTTGCCGAAATGGGCAATAAAGTAACTTGTATCGACATAGATAAAACAAAGATTGATAAACTCAATCAGGGCATAATTCCTATTTATGAACCGGGATTGGAACCCATGGTAAAGCGTAATATAGAGAACAAAACCCTTTTCTTTAGCACAGATTTGTCTGCCAACTTAAAAGACTGTGATGTGGCATTCATTGCGGTAGGAACACCAATGGGTGAAGATGGTTCGGCTGACCTCCAGTATGTTTTGCAAGTTGCCAAGGAAATTGGTCAAAACATGGAGCACAGTCTTATCGTCGTTGATAAGTCCACTGTTCCTGTAGGAACTGCTGATAAAGTTAAAGAAAGTATCCAAAAAGAATTGGACAAAAGAAACAAAGACATTGAATTCCATGTGGTGTCCAACCCTGAATTCCTTAAGGAAGGTGATGCCATAAATGATTTTATGAAACCAGACCGCGTTGTAGTTGGTTCGGACGATGAAGAAGCTTCAAAAAAGATGAGAAGGCTTTACAGTCCATTTTTCAGAAGTAGCACTGACCGTCTAATTACCATGGATGTTCGTTCTGCCGAAATGACCAAGTATGTTGCCAATGCCATGTTGGCCACCAAAATTTCATTCATGAATGAAATTGCCAATATCTGTGAACTGGTAGGTGCCGATGTAAACAAAGTAAGGATAGGGATTGGCTCTGACAGTAGGATAGGTTATAGCTTTATTTACCCAGGAAGCGGATATGGTGGATCCTGTTTTCCAAAAGATGTAAAAGCGCTTAAGAAAACTGCTGAGCAAAATGGATATTCCCCAAAACTTATTGGCGCCGTAGAAGATGTAAACAATAAGCAAAAATTAGTGATTGCCGAAAAAATCATTGAACGCTTTGGTGAAGACCTTTCTGGAAAAACATTTGCCATTTGGGGACTCTCATTTAAGCCAGGTACAGATGATATGAGGGAGGCACCTGCCATTTACATCATTAAGGAGTTGACTAAAAGAGGAGCCAAAGTACAAGCCTATGATCCAAAAGCCATTGAAGAGGCAAAAGAATTTTATCTGAAAGATGTAGAAGGAATCACTTATTTCAACTCCAAATATGAGGCTCTTAGCGGCTGTGATGCCATGGTGTTGCTGACAGAATGGAAAGAATTTAGAGCTCCAGATTTTGGAGAACTCAAAAAACAGTTGAGAGAGCCGCTAATTTTTGATGGAAGAAACCAATATAACGATGAAATACTTGAAAATCAAGGATTTGAATATCATCAAATTGGTAAAAAAAGAGTCGGGTAGATTAATGCTGCGTTACAACGCGGAGACATAAAACCAAACGAAAATAACATCAAAACCCTGAAAACTATTTCCAAACATTTTAACAAGGATTTTTGTTCAGGGTTAGTTTTTCATAAACAAGAAAGTAGAAGTACAGTTTTGGAGAAACCCGCACCCCGTAGGATTTCACCAATAAACCTCCAACTAAACCTTAGAACTGCCAAATGTCCAGGGTAAAACACGCTTTAAAGAATATCAAGGTAAATCTCATTTTTTACCTTATCTATACGTTTGTTGGTTTTTTCAGCAGAAAAATATTCCTGGATTATCTTGGCGATGAGTTCGTTGGATTGGTAGGCACATTACAGAGTATTCTACGATTTTTAAATTTAGCGGAACTGGGTATAGGTACCGCTATTGGTTTTGCCCTGTACAAACCTATTTTTGACAACGACAGGGAAAAACTGAACAAGATTGTTTCTCTTTTGGGATATCTCTACAAAAGGGTGGCCATTATTATGCTGGGCGTTGGTATTGTTTGCTCCTTGTTCTTTGGACATTTTTTTGAGGAAACCTCATTTTCCCTTTGGCTTATCCTCTACTGCTTTTATGCATTCCTTTTTTCTTCACTTCTGGGATATCTGGTTAATTACCACCAAAGTTTGCTGCAGGCCGACCAAAAAGAATATTTGGTTACCTCATATCTGCAGACCTCGAACATCATACGCCAGATCATACAGGCATGTGTAGCGTATTATTTTCAGAATCTGTATTTGTGGGTAAGTTTGGAGCTCTTCTTTTCCATCGTGTACAGTGTTATCATTAGAAAGGTTATTAAGAAGCAGTATCCATGGCTCATTTTCAACCAAAAAGCCAGCAAGGATATTTTAAAGGAGTTCAAAGAAATCATTGCAAAGGTCAAACAGGTATTTGTCCATCAAATATCAACCTTCGTTACCTATGGCACAGACCAACTCCTAATATACTATTTTGTGAACATCCAAAGTGTGGCCTACTTTGGAAACTATTTTCTAATTTTTTCCATGATACAGAACATTGTGGGTAAAATGTTCACCGGAATCAATGCGGGGATTGGAAACCTGATAGCAGAAGACGATCAAAAGCAGATTGAAAAGGTTTTTTGGGAAATGATGTCACTTCGGTTTTTCTTGGCGGGTTTTACCACATTGAACATCTATTTTCTCATTCACAGTTTTATATCCATTTGGGTTGGGGACAAATATTTACTGGATAACGACATCATAGTCTTCATGGCCATAAATTACTTTGTCCTCATTGCAAGATTGCCCATTGACAGTTTTCTACATGCCTACGGGCTCTATAAAGACACTTGGGCCCCTATGGTTGAAATCGTATTGAACCTTGGAATATCCCTCATTTTTGGAAGTATTTGGGGAATTAAGGGAATTGTATTTGGAACTACCATCAGCGTAACAACGATTTTAATCCTATGGAAACCTTACTATCTGTACACCTCTGGATTTAAGAAATCGCTGCGCAAAGATTTCTGGCCCCATTTTTTAAAATTGATATTGGTCTTTTTGGCCTCTGCATATATTACAAATCAATTAAAAAATATAGTGTTGGACTATACTCCAGTAAATTATTGGGAATGGTTCCTATATGCAGTAAAGTTGAATGTAATCATCATTCTTGTATTTGTTCCACTGATTTATTTCTTTGGAAAAGGATTTAAAAATTTAATCGAAAGGATAATAAAGCGAAATGGCTGATCAAAATCCAAAAATTACCGTAATCGTTCCTGTTTATAAGGTAGAAGACTATCTTGAAAGATGTTTGGACAGCATTATTGGCCAAACTTATCAAAATCTGGAAATCATTGTTGTCAATGACGGTTCTCCAGACGGTTGCGGTGAAATTTGCGACCGTTATGCAAAAATGGATGCCAGAATTAAGGTAATCCATCAAGAAAATATGGGTCTTAGTATGGCCCGGAACAATGGAATGAAATTGGCCACAGGTAAGTATGTTGCCTTTGTGGACAGCGATGATTACATCGAAAAAGAAATGTATGAATCCATGCTAAAAGTAATGCTGCAAAACAATCTCAGGATGGTAGAAAGCAGCATGAACCTAAGCGGCGAATTCTTTTTTGAGCAAGACCCGGATGCTTTTTTTATCCAGACTATAGATGATGCCTTGGAACGTGCCAAATATGCGGGTTTCAACAGCGCCATCAACAAACTATATGAATACGACCTTATTAAGGACATCCCTTTTAAAAAAGGCAAATTATATGAGGATATTATTTTTAATTCAGAGGTCTGGCAGAAACTAGATAAAATAGGTTTTGTTCCCATGGGCTATTATGTTAACCCACAGCAAGGAGAGAGTATCCAACGTAGTGGGTATAATCTAAAAAAAGTAGAGGGACTTTGGGTCATTCACGAGGCCAACCAAAATTTTATGGCCATGGCTACTACAGAAAAGGCAAAAGAAACCGTTAGGAGTAACTTTATGAACGCCCTCCTTTTTCATTTTCATTCTCTTTTAGAGGTAAAGCACTTAGATCCAGATAGAAAAAACCTAAAAAAAATGAGAAAGCTCATCAAAAAATATTCAAAGTTCAAATTTAAAAATATATATCTCCCTCTGATAAACGTATTGCCATTGCCCCTATACGAATTGTTTTTTTCGGTCAATTTGTACAGACAAAAACTATTCAACAAGTAATAAGGATATAATGAAAGAAAATAGCAAACATGCAGACCAGCCTAAAATTAGTGTCATTGTACCCATTTACAATGTTGAGCCTTATTTGGAACGCTGCGTGAACAGCATTTTGAATCAATCTTACCAAAATCTAGAGATTATTTTGGTTGATGACGGTTCTCCTGACAACTGTGGTGCCATCTGCGATGAGTTTGCCAAAAAAGATGATCGGATTGTAGTTGTCCACCAAAAGAACAAAGGTCTAAGTGGTGCCAGAAACACAGGGTTGGAAAATGCAACGGGTGATTATATCGGTTTCGTGGACAGTGATGACTGGATAGACGAAGAAATGTATGCAGAAATGATGGATGCCATGCTCCAAAATGATGTGAACCTTGTAGAGTGCGATTTTATCTTTAGGACAGAATATGGTGAGAAAGACCCTGAAGCAGGAACCTTGCAACATCAAAATAAACTACAGGCTTTGCAACGTATTTTGCGCAGAAGACAGTTTTCTGTTTGTAAGAGGCTGTACAAAATGAGTCTTTTGGATGGTTTAAAATTCCCGGAAGGCAAAATTTCGGAGGATGTGTATTTTACAAGCAATGTCTTTAAACGGATTGATAAGATTGTTTACTTAAGCAACCACTTCTACAACTACTACAGAGCTTCGGAAAGTATTACAAGAGGACCATACAATCCAAAAAACCTAAAACAGTCTATTGAGGCAGCTTTCTTTTTAAGAGAGAACATTGGTTCAGTACAGGAAGACCCAGAATTAA
>JAUIBH010000069.1 GCA_030427985.1 Bacteroidia bacterium
GTTTTCATTGTTTCCTTTATCCCAGAAACTTTATATATCCAACGGCTATCTGTAGTACTTTCAAGCCCGTTCACCACTCTTCCCACAATTACATAATCCTCTTCATCAAAAGTTTTTCCGTTCAAATATCCATAACGATCATTGTAAATGGCATCGCCTACATAATCTTGAACCTCGGAAGCTCTCACTTTTGCCGTGACCTGTCTCCACCAATCGCGTTCAAAATCCGAAGCATATATTTTTGAGGTAAAACTGAGTTTTTCATTGGGCAACCATTTGTGAATGATATCCAGTCCATATCGCCGCATGGTAAACTGGTCAGCATCTAATGGATTTTGGCCAGGGTCGGTCTCAAAAGTAAATGGGGTCTGTGAACTCAAAGAGGCCTGGTTATCCTCAAATTGACCACTTACTTTAAAATAAAGGGACTGATCTTCAGATAATTTTGCAAACACCTTGGCATTGAGGTTCAGGACTTCCACAGAGGAATTATCTGTAAAGCCATCAAATTTCTTATAAACCCCTTCTACCAGCGCTCCCATGTTATTCCACGTACCACCATACGAAAACAAACCGGATGCATAATTGCGTTGGCCTCCCGTTAATTTTAATCGTAAGGTTGGCTTTTGGGGAGAAAGTGCGGTAATGTAGTTGACCGCTCCGTACATATTGTTGGGGCCATACCTCAACAAATCGGCACCTTTGTAGACTTCTATGGAAGTTATCCTATCACTTACAGGATTATAGTAAGCTCCAGGTGCGATGTAGGGCGCAGGTGCAGATGGTGTTCCGTCTTCCATTAACAATACCTTTTTGGAGCGTCTGCCCCAAGACCCCCTAATACTGATGTTGGGCCTATTGGACAAGCCCATATCACCCACAATATTCACCCCGGGAATGGTTCGCAGTACTTCCTCAGTACTTAATGGGTTTATATTTTGCAAGGTTACTGGATTGATCCTAAAATTGCTTCCCTTAAACTCAGTCTTATAATTATGGGGAGAAGCACTAACGATAACCTCATCCAATGTTGTGTTTGCCCTAAGAAGTTCAATAATTCCAAAATTTGTTTTGGAAGCGGAAAAATCAATTTCTTGTTCTTCGTATCCCAAATATTTTATCGTAATATTTCCAGTTTGGGAAGGGGCCGTAATTTCAAAATACCCAAAATCATCCGTGACGGTCCCCAGCTGTCCCTTTTGAATGATAACCTGTGCGCCGATCAAAGGTTGGAGATCGGTGGCATCAATTACCTTTCCTGTGAGCTTGGTTTGGGAAAAAGCTAAAAAATTGCATAAAAAGGTTAATAAGAACAATACTTTGAGGTGGGGAAATCTTTGTCTCGTCATTATTCGTATTCAGAATGTTTTTGAGGATTCCCATTCTCTACACCACCGAACTTAAAAATTCGTGCAGACAAGGGGTTTTGGAGTTTTTTAAATTTGAACGAAAAGGATTTTAAATCCACATGCAACAGTGAAAGCAGGGCTGCGATGATAATTAAGTTCTTTATAATGTACTGCCCCAATAAAGTGAGATAGGGCATACCCCCGCTAAATACCTCATCAGGAAAAAAGAGAAGTGGTGTAAATGTGAAAATAATATGTACCAAAGCCAACCTTGTGACCGTCTTCCTTGCTACGTTAAAGATTAAAAACACGCCTATCCATGTTTCCCAAAGAGCTAGTAATATAATGGCTACCCCATCTGGAATTAGACCAAAAGTAAGAACATGAATGGTGCTCTTGGCCAATCCTTCGGCAGGACTCAGGTCTGGGAAAAACTTAAGTGCCCCAAACCAGAGGTAAACCAAACCTATGGAAATTGCTAAGAGGCTATATCTGGCGGTCTTTTTCATATGGGCAATTGTATTAATTACTGAATTGGTTCATTAGTTCTGGATCAACTTTCACCTTCTTGTTGGGAAAACGGAAAGAAACTCCAACGTTGATCAAATAATCAGCAAAGGCTGCATCTCCATTCCTTGGAATTCCCGTCGCTTCCTCAGTTTGTTTATCCGTCACGCTTTGCGGACGCTCTCTTCGCACAGCAAAAGGCACATTTAAGTTGAGCGAAAAATTATCTTTCATAAAGGCAATACCGGGATCAATGGACAATACATTGCCGGGTCTCCTGAACCCTTCGTTTCCCCCAATTAAATCCTTTACCGGAACTCCTTCATATCGAGCCCCCAATGAACCCGAAATGGTATTGGAAAAACTTTGGCTCACTCCAGCACGAATTGAAAACTGGTCCGGAACGGCCATTATGGCCTCATTTTGCAAGATTGGACTCAAGGTTTCCCTAAAGGTTCGCGTACCATTGGTTTCCCTTGGGTTGATCAAATAAAATCCACCTCCATAGGCAAACAATTTCTCGGCTATTTTTTGATAGAACTGAAAATCCAACGTAATCCCAAAACCACCATCACCTGGCTGAATACTTTGGTCAACCGGTCTCACCTGGGGCCCTCCTTCTGGTCCAACATTGTAAAAAATATCCGTGGCATTCCAATTACCCGTAGGTAATTTTAGACCCAGTCCCAGCGCCAAGTTTCCGTTTTGGTGCTTTTCAAGGTCGAACAACCAATAGCCAACCCCTACCCGAATATCAGCCAAACCACGGGAATAAGTAACATTTCTTTCCTCACGACCATGTTCGTACAAAGAAGATCGCGTATTGATCACAGTTGGAATGGTGATGCTGGTGTACCACCTATCGGTTATGCCGTAGGTGAGGAAAAAATCCCAAGAATGGGAATGATTGATTACTTCTGACCCATTGGCAACCCTATCCGGTTCTTCCTCGGTTCCCCTAAAGTGACGGAATGATCTAAAATACCGATAATTACTTCCTATTTGGATGTCACCCGGCCCCAAGAGATTACTCTCCAACGTATTGCCCACACAGGATGAAAAATGACGAATGGCCACACATCCTTGTGCATTTGAAGTTTTGATTCCGAAAAAAGATGCTACAATAAAAAGAATAGGATAGAGTGCTCTCTGCAATTTCATATTGGTTTGATTGGTTGGTTGGTCGATAAAAAAAGCCGACCTAATGTAAGGACGGCCCTTTATCTTGTATACGCTACTTATTAAAACTAAACTTGGAGCGAAAATAAGATGTTCATCAAGTAGCTGCGGCTAATAAAAGGGTAAAAAAGATTAATAAAGAGTTAATGGGGTTAAAAACGGGTTAACTGAACATCAAAATACTCCCTCATGCTTCTTGCTTGTATATGTTGGGCAATCGTATCCCAAAAAGAACGGCCAAGGTTCTCAGCGCAATAACAACCAAAATAGCGGCGATATAGGCATAATCATCCCGTAGGGAAAGTCCGGTAAACAAAAAATAACTGGCTCCACCCAAAATACAGGTGGTTGCATAAATTTCTGTTCTTCGAAATATAATGGGGATTTCATTGCACAGCATATCCCGAATCACCCCACCAAAACAAGCTGTCATAGTTCCCAATGCAATGCATACTACGGGCAACAGCTCGGCCTGTAGACCCTTTTCCACCCCTACCATGGTGTAGAGCCCAATGCCTATGGTATCAAACAAAAACAAGGAACGCCTTAAATATTTAAGTTGATTCACAAAAATAATGGCCAAGACTACCGTGATAAATATGGTGGTCACATAGGTGATGTCTGTCATCCATGCCACCGGTGTGTTTCCTATGAGAAGGTCACGTAGGGTTCCTCCTCCAATGGCGGTCACAAATGCAATAATAAGCACCCCAAACAGGTCCAACCGCTTTTCCATGGCCACCAAAACCCCAGAAATGGCGAAAGCTACGGTCCCTAAAATATCAATGGTTTGATAGAGCATGCTTACATTTTTTGGGTATAGTAATTGTAGTCTTTTAAAACCGTATCCAGAAAAGGGACGTCATAGAGTTTGGAATTGGTCTGGAGAATACTCTCCACCTTAACCGGGAGCGCTGTTAGGGTCTTAAAATCTCCACTTTTTCTTGCTATGTAAAAGGTTTCTTTAATCAAACGTACATCCTTATCGGTCAAAAGGGTCACATTGGTGAATTGGGGCACATATTCTTCATTGATTTCCTCCAGAATCGTATGCGAAACCTTGGTCTTCTTTTTGGTACTGATGACCACCGTGCCCGCAGCCGCATCGCCCACCCGTTGTCTTTTTTCGGAAAATAATATGCTCAATATACCAATGGAACCTAAAAAAATCCAGATATCCACCAGCCGAAGCATCCATCGTACCAACAGATTGCTCCAATGCACTGGCGTGCCATCCAAACGAACCACCCGCATCTTCATCAGCATTTTACCAACGGTCTGGCCATTGAAAAGGCTGTGCATCAAAAGGGAATAGAACATGGCGGGTAGAAATATGAGGGCCACCAACCCGCGTTGGGTCCAACCATCTTCATATACATACCCAATGGCATCACCTATGATATTCACCAAATACGCATACATGTACAGAATGAATCCATCTATCAAAAATGCCACAATACGTTCACCAATACTAACAATCTTATAATCTAAGTTGACATTTTGCGTTGTATTGATTTGGAGGTTACCCATATAACCGTAATTTTAACTTTAGGAATTTCCACTTATGTTATGCGTGAGGCTGCTTTTGTGAAACAAAATAAGGAAAAATGGATTGCATTTGAAAAAGCAATCGCATTGGGTTCCCACACCGATCCAGATGCACTTGTGGATGGTTACATTCAACTCACCAACGATTTGGCCTACGCACAGACGTATTACGCAGAAAGCAAGACTTTATTGTATTTAAACTCTTTGGCTTCACAAGCGCATCAAAAAATTTATCGAAACAAAAAAGAATCTGGGAACCGAATCGTTACGTTTTGGGCACGGGAGTTTCCACTTTTTTTTAGGCAATATCACAAAACCTTGTTGGTAGCTTTCTTGATTTTTGCAGTGGCTTCGGGCATAGGTAGTATTTCGGCCCTGAACGATTCTTCTTTTGTGCGGCTTATCCTAGGTGATGCCTATGTAAATGAGACCTTGAACAATATTGCCAATGGTGAGCCTACCGCCATTTACAAAAGTGGGAGTGAAATCGGTACATTTTTGGGCATTACCATCAATAATATCCGGGTAGGCTTTTTGGCCTTCGCTTTTGGGGTAATTACCAGCATTGGCACGGCCTATATTTTGTTCAGTAATGGGGTGATGCTGGGTGCTTTCATTACATTTTTTTATACCAAAGGGGTGTTTTTTGAAGCGAACCGACAAATCTGGTTGCACGGCACCATTGAAATTTCGGTGATCATCATCGCCGGATGCGCCGGACTGATCATGGGCAACAGTATTTTATTTCCCAAAACGTTTTCCAGGCGGGTTTCTTTTATGAAAGGAGCCAAAGATGGGCTTAAAGTAGTGGTGAGCACTATTCCCTTTTTCATTATTGCTGGATTTATTGAGGGGTTCATCACTCGTTATGCCGCCATGCCCGATTGGCTGGCCTTTTTAATCATTGGTGGGTCGCTTTGCCTTATAATTTACTATTACATCATATATCCAATCTTACTAAACCGGTCTTATGAAGGACAAGTACCTAGAACTTAGGATCAATCGCGATTTTGGCGATATTCTCACCGTTTATTTTGATTTTCTGAAACAGAACATCAAAAAATTCACCAACGTTTTTCTCAGTTATAATGGGATTTTCTTGATTGGACTTTTAATCACTAGTTATTTATTGGTCAGTGGATTTGTTGGGATGATTTCGGAAAACTCAGGTTTATATGGAGTCAATGCCGGGCAAGGTACTAATGAGGATACGTATTGGATGTATATCATCGCAGGAGGAATTCTATTTTTTCTCATTTTTTTAATGGTCGCCGGGTTAAATTTCAGCTTAAGCTCTTCCTATATGATCAAATACGATGAGCACAAAGGCACTGGCTTCGACAAAGTCGAAGTCTGGAGTCTCACCAAAAATAAGTTCGGCAATACCATTGTCTTTATCCTATTGTTGATTCCTATTTATGGCTTGTTTTTTATAGTGTCGATAATTTTTGCCTTCATTCCGTTGTTGGGCATGTTTGCCCAATACATCATTCAATTTTTTATGACCGCTTGGATAGGAGTATCATTTTTTAGCATGATGAGTCAAAATAAAGGGGTAGTTGAAGCATTTGGTGAAGGTTGGAAATTGGTCAGCAACAGTTTTTGGAAGTCCATAGGGGTCAATTTTATCCTTGGACTGCTTAATGCCCTGCTCATGTTTATTGTCTTGATTATTCCTGGAATACTTATAGGCATCTATACGTTTCATGTTGTAGAAAATAATGTAGATGTAGGCGGTATCGTATCCACTATTATATATACGCTTGGCCTTTGTGCCCTGCTCATCCTTATGGTATATGCACAATGTCTTTCGCAGTTTATCAATGGAATCCTTTTCTATACCTTGCATGAGAAAACCTATAACCTCAACACACGAAGTAAAATTGAACAAATAGGACAGGCCGAGCAGTGATCCAACGTATTCCAGTCATATTCTTTTTGTTGTGGGCCTCGCTATCCGTTGCCCAAATCGATTCCATTGCATTGCCCATTGATGAAGGCTCTACCTTGACCGAACGCCAAATTAATGAGGACCTCAGCCAAAAATATACGGGAGAAGATTTCAATTATGATGTTAAGACCGGGGAATCTGCCAACCTTTTGGCCCGTTTTATCCGATGGATTTTAAATAGCCTAGGAGAAACCTTTGGTTTGGACATCTCCCCCCAAACATTGCTCATTCTGGAATATACCATCTACGCCCTTATGGGTGCCTTGGTCATTTATTTGTTGATTCGGGTGTTCATCAATGAAAAGTTCAACGCTATTTTTTCCAAAAAAGCGAAGTCCATTGTGGATATCGATTTATCGGAACGCCATATTGAATCCATAGACTTGGATGCCTTGATGGCCGATGCCCTTAAGAACAAAGATTACCGGCTTGCGGTGCGGTATCAGTTTCTTAAAATCTTAAAACTGCTTTCCCAAAAAAATATCATCGATTGGCATTTTGAAAAGACCAATGTGGACTACGAACGGGAAATAAAACACAGCAACCTTCAGGTGGCCTTTAAAAATGCATCTTACCTCTATGAAAATATATGGTATGGGGAACAACCCATTGACGAAGCTCGGTACGCCAAAACCAGTTCGCGTTTCACCAATTTGAACAACTTAATACAGCAATGACCATGGACCGGAGATCTAAAATAGTCATTGCGCTTTTTGCCTTGGTAGTGGTGGTCATTATCATTACCGAAATTGCCCGTCCAAAACCCATTAATTGGCGCCCCTCGTATACGGCAATCGATAAAATTCCTTTTGGGTGCTATGTACTTTACAATGAACTACCCACTATTTTCCCAAATGATTCCATTAAAACTGTTGAAAAAAGTGTGTATGATCTTATGATAGACCGGGATACCACCCTTGCATCAAACTATATGTTGATCAATGAATATATTGAGCTGGACGAACAGGAGACCAATCAACTTCTGAACTATGTAGGTCAGGGAAACACCGTTTTCATTTCGGCTACAAATTTTGGCTGGCCTTTGTTGGACACCTTAAATATTACCCTAGCTTCGGATTACAACCTGAAGGAAGGTACTGCCATCCTGAATTTAACACATAATAGATTCAATAGTGAAGAATTTAAACTCTCTCGTGGGGTATTTAACTCCCATTTTACCAGTGTGGATTCAACGAACACTACCATTCTGGGGCATATCACCTATACCAGGGAGACCTTTTTGGAAAATCAACCTGAAGTAACCGTTACCAAACCCAACTTCATCAAGACCCAGTTTGGAAAAGGGCATTTTATCATCAGTAGTACACCGCAGGCCTATTCCAATTATTACATGCTCAAAGGAAATCAAGATTACGTGGCCCATACATTTTCCTATTTGCAGGATAATGGCCTGTTGTATTGGGACAATTATAAAAAGTCTGGACGCATTGTGATAAATTCACCCATGCGTTTTGTGTTGACGCAGCCGGCCTTAAAATGGGGCTATTATCTTACGGTTTTGGGCATTTTGTTGTTTGTCCTTTTCCGGGGTAAACGGGAACAGCGCATCATCCCTGTAATGGAACCCTTAAAAAATTCTTCGGTGGAATTTGCCCAAGCGGTTGGGTCCTTATACCATCAAAATAAAGACTACACGGACCTTATCCATAAAAAATTGAACTATTTTTTGGCGTATCTGAGAAATCGATACCATATTGATACTTCGCAACTCGATGGGAAAACCATCCAAGTTTTGGCCTCCAGAGCAGGTAAAGAAGTGGGAGAAATCAAAAAGTTAATGGAGTATATCTTGAACTTAAGGAACAAGAGCACCCATACCGAACAAGACAGTATTGAACTTAATAAAAGAATAAACGCATTTAAGCAGTGACCTATGGAAGAAAACGAACAACAGGACGACGCAATACAATTCAACAGCAGAATTGACCTGACCGCCCTACAGGGGGCCGTTTCCCAAATTAAATCTGAATTGGGAAAGGTGATCATTGGACAGCAAAATATGATTGAGTTGCTCATTGTGTCCATTTTGGCCAACGGACATTCCCTTATTGAAGGGGTTCCCGGAGTAGCCAAAACAGTAACCGCCAAATTACTGGCCAAGACCATGAATGTGGATTTCAGCCGAATCCAGTTCACCCCTGATTTAATGCCCAGTGATATTTTGGGAACATCGGTCTTTAATGTTAAAACCTCTGAGTTTGAGTTCAAGAAGGGGCCCTTGTTCTCCAATATCATTTTAATTGATGAAATCAACCGGGCTCCTGCCAAAACACAAGCCGCCCTTTTTGAGGCCATGGCAGAACGGCAAATCACCATGGACGGCACGGAATACAACATGGAACCGCCCTTTTTGGTATTTGCCACCCAAAATCCCATTGAACAAGAAGGTACCTACCGCCTCCCAGAGGCCCAATTGGATCGTTTTTTGTTCAAAATCAATGTAGACTATCCTTCTTTGGAAGAGGAAATACAGATTTTGGAGAGCAAGCACGAGCAAAAGACCAAGGTTGAGGAAGATTTGGTCAGCAGTTTACTTTCTGCACAGCAAATTGCCGATTACCAAAAGACCATCAAGGAAATCATTGTTGAAAAAAACCTGCTCAAGTACATCGCCTCCATTGTTGACAACACCCGAACCAATGCCAATCTGTATTTGGGGGCATCACCCAGGGCATCTATCGCTATTATGGATGCATCTAAGGCTTTGGCTGCCATGAATGGTCGGGATTTTATTACCCCAGATGATATTAAAAAAGTGGCCGGTCCGGTTTTGGGACATAGGATTATGTTGACCCCGGAACGGGAAATGGAAGGATTAACCTCGGAACAAGTGGTCAATCAAATTGTGGACAGTATAGAAATTCCCAGATAATCCGTGAAGCGACTTTTTAGACCCATATATCTACAAAAACGGTTTTTCATAGCCTTGACAGCCCTAATTTTGGGTTTTGTTGTCTCGTTTATGGTACCGAATTTATATGGCGCTATAAAAGTATTATTCTTTGTTTTTGTTCTTCTGTTGATGGTAGACCTACTTCTTTTGTTTGCTTCAAAGGGAAAAATTGAAGGTAAACGGGTGCTGCCCGACAAACTTTCCAATGGCGATGACAATCCCATTCAATTGAAAGTGGCCAACACCTACCTTTTTCCTGTGACGGTGAAAATCATTGATGAGATTCCAATCCAATTTCAAAAACGGGATTTTGGATTGGTAAGCAAGATTCCCAGTGGCGGAAGCAAAGCATATGATTATCAGCTAAGACCTACGGAACGCGGAGTGTATTCCTTTGGAAGCCTAAACATTTTTGCGGTTTCTCCCATTGGTTTTTTGGCCAAAAAATATTCGTTTGACCAATCCCAGGAAGTACCTGTTTACCCATCCTTCCTACAATTGCAGAAATACGACCTGATTGCCTTTACCCACCGACTTCACGAATATGGCCTTAAAAAAATTCGGCGTATTGGCCATACCATGGAGTTTGAACAGATAAAAGATTATGTTTTGGGCGATGATATCCGAAACATCAACTGGAAAGCCACGGCCAAACGAGGACAACTCATGGTCAACCAGTACCAAGATGAAAAATCACAACCCATCTATTCCGTAATAGATAAAGGGCGGGTGATGAAAATGCCATTCAACGGATTGAATTTATTGGATTATGCAATCAACGCCACTTTGGTCATCAGCAATATCGCTTTAAAAAAGCAAGATAAGGCGGGAATGTTTTCCTTCAGTAACAAAATTGAAAATCGGGTGGTGGCAGAACGAAGGAGCTCCCAAATGAATCTTATTTTGGAGACACTTTACAATCTAGACACCAACTTTATTGAAAGTGATTTTAGCCGACTTTATATTGATGTAAAACGCAATCTCAACCAACGCAGTTTGTTATTGTTGTATACCAATTTTGAAACCTTGGATGCCCTCCATCGACAACTCCCCTATTTGGTGGCCATGGCCAAGCAGCATTTATTGGTAGTCATATTTTTTGAAAATACCGAGCTCAACGAATTTGCAGATAAAAAGGCAAATACCATACATCAAATCTTTGAACAGACCATCGCTGAAAAATTCATTTATGAAAAAAGGCTCATTGTAAACGAACTGCGGAAACACGGTATTCAAACTATCCTGACCAAGCCTGAAGATTTGACCATCAATACCATCAACAAATATTTAGAGATAAAAGCGAGGGGGCTTATTTAATTTGAAACAAACCTGATGAAAGCCCTAATGAATTCAAGGATGTTGGAACAGTTTCCAATACCAAGGCTTCACTATTCCTTTTTGGATTGAAATTAAATTTTTGTTTGCCCCTTTGTGAATAGTTGCCCCGAAGTCTTCTTTTATCCTTTTTTTTGGAAAAAAGGTCAATAGCGACGCCTACGGTAATGCCTCCCAAAATAGTAGCGGCCAAATCATCATTGTCCCATTGGTTTCCATCTTGGCCCGAGTCGATAGCTTCTTTAGCCACCCCTGCCACAGCACTTCCTGTTACAGCACCCAAGAAGGTCCAAACCCTGTTACCGTCAGAAGCCTGCTTGGCAATTCCTGCTCCAGCAAGACCAAAGAGACTTCCTCCCAAAAAATGGAGTGCTTTGTCCCGCTCAACCTGACCATAGCCATGCAGAGCGAACACAAAAAAGAGTAGTGTGGGGATTAGTGTTCTCATTGCGCCGGCCAAATGTATAAAAGTAATTAAGTATTCTCAAGTTTTAAAGGCCTTGCACCTCTTTTTTGGCCAAATTGAACTCTTCAACGATGTTTTGCACAATTTCATCGGCTGGCCTAATATCATGTATCAACCCGGAGACCTGTCCAATCTCCAATTCACCTTCGTCCATATCCCCTTCAAACATTCCTTTTTTGGCCCGAGCTCTACCTAACAAGGTTTTCAACTCCTCCACGGATGCCCCTTTAGCATAAGCCGCTTGAACATCTTGATAGAATTTATTTTTGAGGAGTCGTACTGGCGCCAGTTCTTTAAGGGTAAGGTGAGTATCCCCTTCTTTGGCATTGACCACCCATTGTTTGAAAAGCTCGTGGGATGATGCTTCGGGACTTGCTACAAACCGACTACCTACCTGAACGCCATCGGCACCGAGCACCATGGCAGCCAACATGGCCCTGCCTGTGGCAATTCCTCCAGCAGCTATCAATGGAATATTTATTTTCTCCTTGACAGAAGGAATCAACACCATGGTGGTGGTCTCATCCCTTCCATTGTGTCCGCCAGCTTCAAAACCCTCGGCCACTATGGCATCAACACCTGCTTCTTGGGCCTTCAAGGCAAATTTTACGCTACTCACTACATGCACTACGGTAACTCCGTTTTCTTTCAAAAAAGAGGTCCATGTTTTTGGATTTCCTGCGGAAGTGAACACAATTTTCACTCCAGATTCCACAATTATTTGCATCAGTCGCTCAATATCAGGATAGAGCATAGGAACATTCACCCCAAAAGGTTTATCCGTGGCTTTTTTACACTTTTCAATGTGCTCTTCAAGGACTTCTGGGTACATACTACCAGCGCCCAATAATCCCAATCCACCCGCATTGGAAACCGAAGAGGCCAAACGCCAACCACTGGCCCAGACCATCCCAGCCTGAATGATGGGGTATTGTATTCCAAAAAGTTGTGTGATTCTGTTGTGCATTCGAATTAATTGTCTTGAATTTCAAGAAAGTCAAAATCCCTGAGATTCAGAATGACGAAAGATACTAAGAAGCTATGAAATTACCCCAGAACCTACCAATTCATCATCGATGTACCAGGCCACAAACTGTCCTTCGGTGATGGCAGATTGTTTTTCCTTGAAGTCTACATATAACCCATTCTCTATTTTATAGAGCGTTGCGGGTTGCAGCGGTTGTCGGTATCGAATACGGGCCGTAACCTCTAGGGTTTCATCGACCTTTAAAGCCAAATCGGGACGTACCCAATGCAACTCATCCTCATTCACAAAAAGGGTATGGCGGTACAATCCGGGATGCAATTTCCCCTGTCCAGTGTAGATGATGTTTTTCTCCACATCGGTATCAATAACGAACAAGGGCTCTTTTGTTCCACCAACATTAAGTCCTTTTCGTTGCCCAATGGTGAAATAGTGGGCTCCTTGGTGCTCCCCTACTACTTTTCCATCCGTTTGGGAATACAATGGCTTTTCTGCATTGAAGGCCAATTCTTCCCGTTTATTCTGAAAAGCAGGAACAGTTACTGAAAATTGTGAAGCATCTGTGGGGACTTCCACAATGACTCCCTTTTTGGGGCTCAACTTTTGCTGTAAAAATTCAGGCAAGTGAACTTTGCCCACAAAACAAAGTCCTTGGGAATCTTTTTTGTCTGCCGTGATCAAATCGTTTTCGGCAGCTATTTTTCGCACTTCGGGTTTGGTTAAGCCCCCAATAGGAAATAAGGCTTTGGAAAGCTGTTCTTGTGAAAGTTGGCACAAAAAATAGGATTGATCCTTGTTTTTGTCCACTCCAGCCAAAAGTTGGTAGGTCTCAGTACCATCATCATTTTTGATGGTCCCTTTTCGGCAATAATGGCCCGTGGCCACATAATCAGCTCCCAATTGCAAAGCAATTTTCAGGAACACATCAAATTTGATCTCACGATTGCAGAGTACATCGGGGTTGGGCGTTCTCCCCTTTTCATATTCACTGAACATATAGTCCACGATACGCTCTTTGTATTCGGCACTCAAATCCACCGTCTGAAAAGGAATTCCGAGTTTCTCGGCAACAATCAGGGCGTCATTGCTATCCTCAACCCAAGGGCATTCCTCGGAGATGATAACAGAGTCATCCACCCAATTCTTCATAAAAAGGCCAATCACCTCGTAACCCTGTTCCTTTAAAAGATAGGCGGTAACGCTTGAATCCACTCCTCCCGAAAGTCCTACAACAACCTTTTTCATTGTTACTGATTATGGGTACAAAAATACAAAATAGTCTTCAGTGACCGTATGTAGTCCACAGTTTAGGCATGGCCTTACAAAGCGGGACAAATACCATATGAAAATACATGGCAAACTAATTTTTACTGTCATTTTATCGATAGGGATTACCGTTCATCGATGACACATCAAAAGGGGTTCATTTACCATACAAAAACCCCTGTTTTGACAACTATTAATTTTTTAACCAGCCGCAATGCTGCATCTTTGGAGTCCCAAATCTTTCCAAACTATACCTACAAATGGAAAACTCCCCCAAGAACTTGAGGGAGTTTTTTTTGTATATAAGTAAAATTGATTTGGTTCTGTATTACCGCTTGCCCGTTTTCTTTTGCTCCTCGGCCTGCTCCATCATTTCACGCATCTTACGCTGAAACTTGTTCTCTTTCTTGGGTTTTTTCTTGTTTTCTTGGATTTGGGCATGAATCTTATCCTCATCCAAAATGTAGTTCTTTATGGCCAACATGATGAAAATGGTAATCAGGTTGGAAATAAAGTAGTACAAACTCAAACCACTCGCATAGTTGTTGAAGAAGAACAACATCATAATGGGTGATAGGTACATGATGAACTTCATGTTGGGCATGCCGGGCTGTTGCTGCATCTGCATGCTCTGCCCTGTGGTCATCATCATGTAGAAAAATATGGCTACCGATGCCAAAATTGGAAAGAGACTCACGTGGTCTCCATAAAATGGTATGGTAAATGGCAATTCAAAAATGGTGTCATAAGAAGACAGGTCTTCCGCCCACAAAAAAGATTTTTGCCGTAATGAAAACGAGGTCGGGAAGAACATGAACAGTGCATAGAAAATAGGCAATTGTAACAAGGCCGGAATACACCCGCTCATGGGGCTTACGCCTGCTTTGTTGTACAGCTTCATGGTCTCTTGCTGCTTTTTCATGGCGTTGTCCTTGTACTTCTCATTGATTTCGGTAATCTCTGGCTTTAACACCTTCATTTTGGCCTGGGAGAGATATGATTTATACGTTACGGGTGATAACGCCAAACGCACAATGATGGTCATCACAACAATAGCAATACCGAACGGCAAGAAAGAACTTAAGAATCCAAAAAACGGTGTAAAAATGTAGCGGTTGATCCATCCGAAGATACCCCAACCAAAGGGAATAGACTCAACAATACCCAGATCCTTATAATCGTCCAAAACCTTTACATCGGTTGGACCGTAGTACCAGTGCATGTTCTGTGAAAGCTCTCCACCTTGAAGCTCCAAAGGGGCCTTGGTGCTATATGCTTTGGTGAAAAGAACATCCTTGCTCTCTTCCTCCACCAAATTCTTGGAGCTGAGTTCAGCTGTTTTAAAATGATTCTCCGTTGCCAAAATGGAACTGAAAAAGTGCTGACGGTAAGAAAGCCATTTTACATCTTCTTCAGTTTCTTCATCCAAATCACTACTTTCAGAGAGTTTGCTAATCTTCCCTTCATCATGGTTGTACGTTAAACGGGTATACCGGTTTCCGTACTGTACACTTTTATTGTGACGGATACCTTTTAAGTCCCAATTCAATTCTATGGGTCTGGTACTGTTTATGATTCCGTTCAACCCTTGGGAACGCACTGTAAAATCAACCAAATACTCATTGGGTTTCATTTCATAGCGATACTCTAAAAACTGGTTATTGGCCACTTTAGCCTTCATGGAAAGTACTTGATTGTCCCCACTTTTGGTCAGTGATGGTTCAAAATACAAATCGGCTGTACTAAGTACCCTATTATCGTTGGTAGAGAAGTTAAGCGCAAAGTTGGCGTTTCCATCTTTCACCAAATACACCGGAATGGAATCGTAGGTGACAAAATTCTTCATTTTGGCCTCCACAATCTGTCCGCCTTTATTGGAAACTTCCAAATACAGCACTTCATTCTCCAAGGTGGTGGTTCCATCAGAAGCTTGGGTATAACCAAAGGCCCCAACGGCACTTTTGTAATTGGCCACTGCGGTGGAATCCTGTAAATTAATGGGTTGTGATTGATTTATCGGAGTGGTTTCGACTTCTTTCTCAGCTTCTTTAGCTGCGGCCTCAACCTGTTCTTGTTCTGCTTTTTGCGCCTCCAACTCTTCTGGGGTGGGCTGATTTTGGTAAAACATAAAGATGAGTATCCCAAAAATCAGTACAAATCCAATAATGGAATTGATATCCAGCTTCTTCTCTTCCATGAAAATTATTTAGTAGAAATCTTTTATCGGTATTTCAGATGGCAAATATATGTCCAAAACCGCAGTTTATGCCAAACTGGCATTCTTTTGTTGTTGTTTCTGTACCAATACCGCTTTTACAAACCCTACAAACAAGGGATGTGGACTGGCTACGGTACTTCTGTATTCCGGATGGTATTGCACACCGATGAACCACGGATGGGATGGAATCTCAATCACTTCCACCAATCCGGTCTTGGGATTGAATCCTGTGGGTACCAGCCCAGCTTCTTCCATTTGCTGCTTGTATTCATTATTAAATTCAAAGCGATGACGGTGGCGTTCGGCAATATCAGTAGCTCCATAAACTTTTTGCACCAAACTGCCATCACTTAAATGACAGTCCCAAGCTCCCAAACGCATGGTACCGCCCATGTCAGTAATTGATTTTTGCTCTTCCATTAAACTAATGACAGGATGGGGCGTATCTTTGTCCATTTCGGTGGAATTGGCACCTTCCAATCCCAGAACATTTCGGGCAAACTCAATAACGGCCATTTGCATGCCCAAACAGATACCCAAAAAAGGAATATCATTTTCACGGGCATATTGAACGGCTTTTACTTTCCCTTCAATGCCACGTTCCCCAAAACCTGGGGCCACCAAAAGGCCATCCAAGCCCATTAATTTTTTATCGATGTTTTTGGCGGTAAGATGTTCTGAGTGAATGGAACGCACCTCAACCTCAACTTCATTGGCCGCTCCGGCATGGATAAAGGCTTCTTGGATGGATTTATAGGAATCGGGAAGTTCCACATATTTTCCAATCAAGCCGATAGTGACTTTGTTCTTTGGATTTTTATGTCGTTTTAAAAACTCTTTCCACTGATCCAAGTTGGGTTTGGTATCATTGGGCAAAGCCAATTTTTCCAAGGCCACAGTGTCCAGACCTTCCTCCTGCATTAAAATCGGCACATCATATATGGTAGAAGCATCAATGGATTGAATTACTGCTTCTTTTTTCACATTACAGAACAGCGCCAACTTTTCTTTGATGTCCTCGGAGATTTCATGTTCGGTACGGCAGACCAAGATATCGGCCTTAATTCCACTTTCCATCAATGTTTTTACGGAATGTTGGGTGGGTTTGGTCTTCAACTCGCCTGCGGCTGATAAAAACGGAACCAAGGTCAAGTGCACCACAATACCATTGTGCTCGCCCAATTCCCAAAGCAATTGCCGCACGGCTTCAATATACGGTAGTGACTCAATGTCACCTACGGTACCTCCAATTTCGGTAATTACAATATCATATTCGCCACTTTTGCCCAAATTTTGGATACGCTCTTTAATTTCATTGGTAATATGGGGCACCACCTGAACGGTCTTCCCCAAAAACTCTCCTCGACGCTCCTTTTCTATAACACTCTGGTAGATTCTTCCGGTAGTGACATTATTGGCCTGTGAGGTACGAACATTCAAAAAACGTTCGTAGTGGCCCAAATCCAAATCGGTTTCTGCGCCATCATCGGTCACATAACACTCGCCATGTTCGTATGGATTCAGCGTTCCCGGGTCAACATTTATGTAAGGATCTAATTTTTGTATGGTGGTGCGGTAACCCCTGGCTTGCAGCAGTTTGGCCAAGGATGCAGCGATGATTCCCTTACCTAACGAAGAGGTTACGCCTCCCGTAACGAAAATGTACTTGGTCTGTGACATATTAATCTTTCTATTACGGGGCGTAAAGTTACAAATTGCTGCGCAGAAATTAGGAGGATTCCTTCGGAAAATCTTTTTGCAACTTTCTAATAAGTGGCTCCAAGCCTTCATCTTTAATGGTGAGCATGGCATTAAGGTAATTGCCAAGTTTCCCTTCGGGAAAACCTTTTTGCCTGAACCAGACCAGATAAGGCAAGGGTAGATCCACCAAATAACGCCCCTTGTATTTACCAAAGGGCATTTTGTAATGTGCCAGTTCCAAAAGTTGTTCC
>JAUIBH010000070.1 GCA_030427985.1 Bacteroidia bacterium
GGGTGGGTCACTTTCGTCCGGCCAGCTATGGTCACTTTAACCCGGCGTGGGTGGTATACTATGTCCGGCGTTTCCATTCAGAGGACAATGAGTTCAAAGTAAGTTTTTTAAAGCGCTTTGGGGGTGATACTGATTCCACTGAAATTGAAGACGACAGATTGAAGGAACTCGTTTCCTATTTCAGGGAATATTGGCACAAATCCCTTTTAAACAAGGGGAAGCAATATGAAAGGGAACTCATGGGCAAAGTCATACCTTATTTGATGCAAAATTATCCCAAAGCACGGGAGACCAAGCTAGGCCCAGATAATATTGGCACTTTGTTGAGTGAATATATTCATTCTGAAGGATTGTACACTCGTGATAAGGTGAGCAAGTTAGACCCCTATGTGGATTTGGTGATATGGGGCCAGCAAAAAGACTCTATCTATACAGTTGATTTGGATGGAAATGAATTTGATGTAAAAGTCATTCGTCTTGATGATTTTTTAACCAAAGGGTGGACCGAATATGCCACCTTAGGCTCCCACTTTTCTGGAGGATGGACCCAAGATGATGGAATTTATTATGTGGGTGACAGTTACGACATCAATTCCGAAGAATTTAAAGTAAGCCTGATTGCACATGAAGCCCGGCATTTTTTGGACCATCAAAGGTATCCAGACATGCCCAATACCGAAATGGAATATAGAGGTAAACTCACAGAGCTATCATTGGCAAAGGAAAGTATGTATGACCTCATTTCGTTTTTTATTACAAATGCAGTGGAAGAAAGCGAAGTAGCCCATTCTGCAGCAAATTATAAGTTGATCCACAACCTGTCCCAGACAATATTCAAAGAAGATTTTGTTAGTGATATGAATCACTGGAAATCAATTGACATCAATTCCATAAATGAGGTCGCAGCTAAGCTGTTGATTTCAGAAATGTAGCATTCTTATTGATACTCCACGGGAACTTGAAAAAGCTTGCTGTCAACAGGGTTACTGTCCCCAATTAAATCAATCATCTCATACCGAAAAGAACCTTGGTCATAAACAGCCCAATTGGGAACGGAAAGATTTCCAAACTTTTTCATGGGGCCGAAAGTGTACCTGAATTGAGGGGTTTCCCAAACCAAAGGCTCACTTTTGCCATTGAGAACAACACTTCCGCCTATGTCACCCTCTGTGGTTAGAAATTCAATTTTTACCCCTGTTGGGATATCGGTCTGCCCCATTTTTATCTCAAAAGGAAATTCACCTTTGGCAACGGCATGCGCAATGCGATAAATGTTGAACGGGGCTCGCTTTAAAGCATTTTGGTACGACTCCTCACTTTGTGAAAATGTCCCATTATGTATGGACCAATATCCATGTTCCGGACTATAAGCCCTTGACCGTTCAAAATCCTCACTTTTCATATGCACCCAAGACCTCGGCCCCGTAAGGTCAATAATTTCATCCTCTACATAATTGCCGCGGTTTATAGGATACCATTTGTGCTGAAATTTAAGTTGACTCAGTCGGCCCCATAACTCCAAACCTCCCATGGTTTGAATCATTTCCCTTAAATGTGCAATGGCCTCTTCGTCTCCTTGAAGGGATTTTTGACTCCAAGTTTGAGGTAAATACAAAATCATTGCTAAAAAGAGACATAGGGTAATTTTTTTCTTCCAAATCATCGTAATGTTATTTTATATGCATGAAGCTATAGGGATAACTTTTCAATCGTGATTTTTAGTGATAAAATTGGCTTTGGATGAGATGAGTATTCCTTTTTTGTGATTCTTTTATGCTTAATTCATAATCAATGGTCCAAGAAAACTAGGTTTGGCAACTTGTTTTACGTTTTTTTTAAACTGTTTTTCAATCCATTCTAGGTCTTGGACTAAAAGGAAAATAATCAGAGGACAATCAATTCTAAAGGAACACTTCGTAGACTATATAAAAAAGTTCAGTCATTGTGGTTGGGAGTCACTGTTCCATTATTCATGAATGGTGAGGTTACGATTTACATTTTGAGATGCTAAAATGGTTGTTTTCCCTGATGGCCAATAAATTTTGACATCAATCTCTTTAAGAGGTCCTAGTCCTATAGTTTGTTTTAAGGGAGATTGGCCTCTCCAACCATCCTGTGACCTTATTTCACGGATAATTTCAGTACTGTTCTTTTCTTCCTTTGAAGTAATCTTAATCTTAGCTCCGATAGCAGATTTGTTTGAAGTACTGCCAATAAGTGTAATATCAATAAAATTATTGGTCAATTTACTTTCATTTACATAAAATAGATTCTCTTCATATTCACCACTATTACCAGGCCAGTTACCCACCACAATATCCATATCACCATCTTTGTCAAAGTCCAAAGCAGCAGCCATAGATGCATGCCATTTTATCTCGTTAAAAATTGATAGTTCAACCCTTTCGAACTTAGATCCTCCATAGTTCTTATATATCAAGGGCCTTGTGCCCCAATTCGCAGTTAAAAAATCCTGATAACCATCATTGTCAAAATCTATCCATAATCCATGAAATGAAGAACTTACATCCTCGCTTAGATCACCTAAATCAGCTAATTCGAAAGTACCATCACCCTTATTTTCATAGGCTCTATTCCTTGTCCCCCCCGTAAATACTTGAACTAGGTCCAAGTCTCCATCATTGTCATAATCGCCCCATGCTCCACTTAGCGAAAAGCCAGGAGGATCTTCAGAAGTGAATGACAGTGATGTATTTAATCTAAAATCAAAATCACCATAGTTGTCATACATTCTTATTTTTTCCCCTGGAATATACAGGTCTAAATCCCCATCATTATCGTAATCCACAAATGTGGCTCCACCGGACTGCAGGGAATCTTTGGTGATTATGTTATTTATTTTTTCGAACTTTTCGCCATTCAAATTCCTATACATAAAATCCTTTTGTTTACCAGAGAAGCCACCATTGGAAACATAAAGATCGACCCATCCATCATTATCAATATCAGCCCAAGTACTTGCGAATGACAACCCGCCATCGGTAACAACAGGACTTTCTTTTACCAAATCAAATACTCCATTGTTGTTTGTATATAGAAAATTATTTTGATTACGCTGATTTGGAACAAAAACGTCTAAATCACCATCATTGTCAAAATCTGCCCACGCACTTCCCGATGAGAATCCTTCATGGTCCGAAAGGTTGTTCTTCAATTGTGTAAATGTGCCATTATTATTTTCATACAACCAATTGGTTTGTGGGACTGGCATGTCACTACTAACATCATAGCCGTTGGTGACAAACAAATCCTCATCACCATCATTGTCAAAATCAATACATGAGATACCTCCTGTACTAGCTCGATTTAGATTGAATGTTAAGTTGTGAATTCGTTTGTACCTAATGCCTGAATTGGGTTTCTTCAGTTCATTTGTTTTATATAGACCATAATCTTCCAAGATTTCCTGAATTCTAGTTCTTTGCCTATTCTTCCATCCATCCTCAAGCATATCCTGCAGTAAATTTTTTGAGGCCTTGGTATAGGAATTGTTATTGTATAAAAGAAAAGTATTTCCGTTTGAATCAGTTTTAAATTGGATGTAATCATTGTTGTCTGCCCTTTTGAATACATCTACTTTTACCGGCAACCATGTTTTGCCCAAAAAATTCATCTTACCATCAGAATCAATGAACAGTCTTCTTGTATATATGCTCCATCCAGAGCCCACGAGACATGAAAAGCACCCTAAATTTGATACATATTCTCCTTCATAATCATGTAAATCCAAGTCAATGGTACTCGGGTTTTTAATTTTTCTATCATCCTTGTAATAGTGGTTTAATATAAAGTTTGAAACTATATCACGAAGGTTGGTAGCTGGGCCAGTCTCTAGATCACGATTGTATCCAATGAAAATTCCTAAGTTGATGTCTGGAGCAATCACCAACTTGCACTCATACCCGTTTAAAACACCTCCGTGTTCATAAATTTTATGACTTCCATATTTGCTTTCCCAAAAACCATTTACGAACTGATTAACCTCAGCATGTTTAGGTTGCATGGAAGTAAAAAGCTCTTCATATTTTAATGATGAAAGGACTTTCTCAAATTCCTTTTTGGATGATAATATTAGAAGTAGTTTTCCCATATCATCATTGGACATATCTATTGATGAGGCTGGAGTAGTTACATAATATTCATATTGTTGTGGGATTAGTTTACCGTTGGAAAACCCATATCCTTGGATTAAATCTTTTCGTTTGTTTATCGGAACTTCAACATATATGTTTGATAAACCGAATTTTGGAAAGAGAACATGTTCCATGTATGATTTATAGGGTTGATTTGTCACTTTTTCAATTAAAAATCCAGCAAGAGTTATTCCATAAGTATCATAAACTCCCGCAATACCGGGTTCACGAACTTGTCTTAGATTTTCGATTAAGAATTCACCTATGGTCTTTCTTCCCAAACTATCCAATTGTCTTCTTCCTATTCCGATCTGATCAAATCCGGCAGTATGGTTCAGTAAATGTTTCACCTTGACCTGCGATTGGTAACGATTCTCAAAAATCTCGGAAGGCAATTTTTCAGATAGATTGTCCTCAAGATTTAGTTTGCCTTCATCAATTAGGCTCAAAATCCCCAAGCAAGTAATCAATTTACTTATAGAACCAATTCTAAAAAGGGAATTGTTATCAACCTCAGCCTTATCTTTTAAATTTGCATATCCTATACCTTGTGAGATAATCACAGCATCATCTTTTACAATGCTCAAAACTACTCCTGGTATATTTTTATTAAACATTTCTGAGCTGATCACATTAATGAGTGAATCCTGAAAAAATTTGTCTTGAGCATAATTCTTTACAAATGACATTAAAACAACCGTTAATAAGACTTGCTTGATTTTAAAAAACATGGGGAAATAGGTATTAAATTTAGATTATAAACTGCCCGTGGTCACATTAAACGTTTAATGGTATCACAAGCCGTATTTGGTGTATTTTCCGCTTAACTTGACTCAATGAATTCCACCAAATCAAGCCTGTAAAAAGTTTATCTGCAATCTCTTAGTCATTAAGTATTCCTTCCAAGACCTCCAAACGGCCGTCTATACCTTCTTGGTCATATTCTAACCCTAGCATCTGAGCAATCAACGGATATATATGAACATTTTCAAAAGGAGCAATGGTCATTCCTATTTTAATTTGTGGACCCCATGCATAAAAAATGGCACCCATCTCTGGAGTGACTGAAGGATCATAGCCGTGTTCACCGATATTAGGTGTCCTACTATCGTTAATAATGTATGGTGCATCCATTATTACAATTATTTCTCCGGCCCTTGCATTTTTACGAAAGTTTAAATGTGTAGGTGTCTCCCCTCTCCAATACACCTTATAGTGCTTTTCTGTTTCTTGTGATTTAAGTATTTCATAGGCTTGATCAAGCATGACCTGGTCATTATGATATAGAAATGCAAATGACCTGGCCAGAACTGCATTAAATTCATCGTAACTTACAGGTAAATCTACCTTATTGTCTTGGTCTATTTCAATCATTCCGTGATCTGAGACGATAAAAACATTAATGTTAAGTTCAATACTATTCAGTTTGTCCATAAGGTATGAAATAGTATCGTCCAGATTCTTTACTGTGGCTTCCATCTGTTCTGATTCAGGCCCATATTTATGACCGGACTGATCAGCAGCGGGTAGATATAACGTTACAAATCTAGGCCTTTTGGATTTTTCAAGAGTAAACCAATCCACAACACCATCAACTCGTTCAGCATAGGGAACACTCCCATCAAAAACCTCATAATACGTTGGTCTTACTCCTTGAATAGCGGCTTCTGAACCCAACCAGAAGTATGATGCCGTTTTTATTCCTTGCTGTTCGGCAAGTACCCATAATGGAGTGCCCCCATACCATGAACCATCTTTTATTGTGTAAGGGTCTCTAATCGAATAATCAGCATCAAGTGCAGGATTATAGAATTCATTGGCAACTATACCATGGCTTTGTGGATAGAGACCAGTAATAATACTTATGTGGTTAGGGAATGTTTTTGTGGGATAACAAGCATACATTTTTTCTGCCTTAACACCAGAATTGGCGTAAGAAAGTATCACTTCTGCACCATACTTTTCGGCATAATCATATCTATACCCATCAAGAGATATCAAAAGCACATAAGTATCATCATCTGCAATGGTAGAATCAGGGCTTACTTGGTTTTGGACATTATTCCTTTCTTGATTATCACACCCAACTATGTTTAGATAAACAAACAATAATGGAGCTATTAGGATGTGGCTTTTCATGTTTTACGTTTTCATGAAAATAATAGCCCTATTTTACGCTAATTAAAAAATGGTATGAATCTCATTAATAATAGATTCAATTGAAAAATTATGTGATTTCATTTTTGTAATGAGGGCCACATTGTGATTTAAAAAGAATGCTATTGAAAGAATAAGAGTCAGTCATTATGATAAAAATCGATAGTAAGGATTAGATAATTTGTAAGCTCCCCTTAAAATCGAACTGTTTAAAAGTAGAATAATAAAACTCCCAACTTTTGCGCATGGATCCTATTGGGTTTTTGTAGTGTTCCGGTAGATAAGTGTAAAATAAAACTCGAAAGGGCATAACCTTTTAGAGCGTGAATACCGTGAAAGTCAAAACACAAGAAAAATGGTTCTAAAAGTCATTTAAAGTTACAACAAGAACTGTAAGTGTTTGCTCCCGATGGGAACACGCTTGATATGATTTTAGATGGTTTTAAATGAATTCAAACGATATGTTTAAAAACACAAAACACTGAAAATCATTAGATTAACAGTGTTTTGATGTTACTTAAACAAGTTAAGTCGGGGTGGCAGGACCAAAAAAAAATCCATACATCCCTTATTATCAATAAGTTACTTTAATTTTTCAAAATAAGGTAACCGAATTGGTAACTTTTGACCGAATCGATATGCTTTCCCAATAAATTTAGTAAATTTTTAAAATACTAACACAAAGTTTAAGTGGAAGTCGGTGTACCACTAAAAATCAAAATAACAAGTCTCAAAATCTAAACTCTTGGAGCTATTTAGAAAACCACGGCTTCGGCCCTCCCAATAATGAAAATTTCATTTTTAATGCCTATTCAAACAAACCATCTATTTTCCAAACCTGAAAATGGGGGCTATAGGCAAGGGAAGACTTGAGCCCATGGTTCTTATACCGCAAAATGGGCAAGTTGGTTCAATTGTATGTAATGAAGTCAAGTCATTGAACTTTGGTGGAAATTCGTGTCCATTAGTAAAGGGTGCTATTTATTTGAACAGTGGAAATGCTCTTGTTCGGTATAGTCAATAAAGTCATCAGTTTCTTTTGATAAAAAATCAAATTCATTTACTTATATTAAAGAATTCAATAATTATAAATAGCTATGAAACTGGTCAAAGCTTTCCTTTTAATCCTTATGGCCTTTCCATTAATAATCTGGGGCCAAAAAAATATCGATCATGAAAATGCTGAATGGGTGGTAGAACAGCAAAGAGGGGAATACAACGAAGTTGAATTTAAGGTTGATCAAGGTACCTGGATGCACTTGGATATAAGCCCAGATTCCAAGACCATCGTATTTGACCTCCTTGGGGATATTTACAGCATGTCCTCCACTGGTGGGAAAGCAAAACTATTAACCTCGGACATAGCATGGCAAATGCAACCAAAATTTAGTCCAGATGGTAAGGAAATACTGTTTGTCTCGGATCAGGGAGGGGGTGAAAACCTCTGGGTAATGGACATTGATGGTGAGAACAAGAGAGCAATAACACATGAAAGGTTCCGTATGTTGAATTCTCCTTCATGGAGTCCGAATGGCTTGCATGTGGTAGCCCGTAAGCACTTTACTGGGATACGTTCATTAGGTGCCGGTGAAATTTGGATGTATCCAAAGAATGGGGAAAAAGGAGTCGCACTAGTGGAACGCCCCAACCAACAAAAAGATATTGGGGAACCTGCTTTTTCACCAGATGGCCAATATGTATATTATTCACAGGACACCACTCCCGGAGCTATTTTTGAATATTCCAAGGACAGTGAAAAAGGCATCTATTCTATAAAAAGAATTCACCTTGATACTGGAGAAATTGAAACTGTTATAAGTGGAAGAGGTGGAGCCATTCGGCCCACCCCCTCCCCCGATGGCACCAAACTTGCCTATATATCCCGGGTCGATTTTCAAAGTACTCTTTTCATATATGATTTAATAACTGGAGAGCGTACATCCGCTTACAACCAACTGGATAGGGACAAACAAGCTTCTTGGGCCATTCATGGGGTATATCCATCCATGGCATGGACCCCGGACAATAAGCATTTGGTTTTCTGGGCCAACGGTAAAATCAATAAACTAAATACATCCGATTTGACTTCAGAAGTGGTCCCGTTCCAAGTATCCGAAACTAAAAAAATCGGCAAGGCCCTAAGATTTCCCAAGGATATTGATGTGGATAATTTTGAAATTAAAATGCCCAGAAACCTAGAAGTTTCTCCAAATGGAAAAGAGGTCGTTTTTGAGGCCCTTGGTCACATTTATACAAAAAAACTTCCCAATGGAAAACCGCAACGTTTGACCAAACAAAATGATTATTTTGAGTTTGATCCGAGTTATTCGAGAGATGGAAAGTATATTGTATTTGCCACATGGCACGATTCCCTTCAGGGAAACATTCAAATGATTTCGAGAAATACTGGACTAGTCAAAAAGCTACTTTCCGGACCTGGTAAATTTATTGAACCGGTATTTTCACCAGATGGCCAAACTGTCGTATACCGAAAGTTTGCAGAAGCGCTTATCATGAATCCCTCTGGAAATGCAGCTCCAGGTATTTATAAGGTTTCTATCAATGACGGGAATCCTGAGAAGATTGTAACCAAAGGGAGGGCTGCTCATTTTGGGGCAAATGGAAAACATATTTATTTTCTTTTGGACGCCGAAGTCCCTGAGCTTCATCGGATTGATATCGATGGAAAAAATGAGCAGACTCTTTATCAATCCAAGTATGCCACGGAGTTCAAGGTTTCTCCCAATGGTACTTCTTTGGCTATTGTTTATAATTATAGGGTTTACCTTGCTCCTTTCTCATCGGCTTTTAAAACTGTGGAAATACTTGCAGAAAATCCCGGGTCTTCGGCAATGGTTGTTTCCAAGCGAGCGGGTGAAAACATAAGCTTCAATGGTAAGGGAGACCAACTGTTCTGGAACCTAGGTCCTAATGTGTTCCAAACAGATGTCTCCGATTGGACGGGGAAACCTTATGAAATCATCTCGACATCTATCAATCTCTATAAAAAAATGGACAAACCTGAAGGAACAATAGCTCTTATTGGGGGGAAAATTATTACCATGGAAGGAAATGAGATCATAGAAAATGGGACTATCCTTGTTCAAAATAATAAAATCGTGGCGGTTGGACCGCAAGATAGTGTGATAGTGCCAAACTATTCTAAAATAATAGATATAACAGGTAAAACGGTAATTCCAGGTATTGTGGACACCCATTCACATGGCTCCCAGGGCTCAAACGAGGTTATACCCCAGCAAAATTGGAAAGCCTTTGCAACACTTTGCTTTGGTGTTACGACCATCTTCAACCCCAACACAGATACATCCCAGATATTTACGGCCAGTGAACTCCAAAAAGCTGGAGAAATTGTTTCGCCCCGTATTTTTTCAACGGGAAAATCCTTATATGGAGCCTATGAACCTGGGCATACAGCTTTTGTGAACAATCTGGATGATGCGCGCTTCCACATGGATCGTCTTAAAGAAGTTGGGGCTTTTGCCATTAAAATGCACCATCATCCCCGCAGGGAACAGTACCAACAAATGATTCAAGCTGCTCGGGAAGCCAAACTCATGGTACTGTCAGAGGGAGGGGCCCTATTACAACAAGATCTTGGAAAAATAGCCGATGGGGCGTCTTCCATTGAACATTCCATGTCCTTGGCAAAGATTTATGATGATGTCCGGCTTTTTTGGGCTGGATCACAGGCCGGTTATATCCCCACCTTGGTTGTTGCCATGGGTGGAATTGCAGGAGAAAATTACTGGTACGCCGAATCGGATGTATGGAAACACCCCCTATTGAGCAAGTATGTTCCACAAGATATCTTAGCGCCAAGGTCTATGAGGAGAACAATGGCACCACTTCACCATTACAACCATTTCAATGTTGTGAAAATCGTCAAGGAATTAAACGACTTGGGGGTAATGATAGGGATTGGAGGACATGGACAGCGAGAAGGGCTTGGGGCTCATTGGGAGATTTGGATGATGGTACAAGGAGGAATGACCCCTCACGAGGCACTTAAAGCAGCAACCATCATTCCTGCCAAACATTTAGGATTAGAAAAGAATATCGGATCAATAAAAATAGGCAAGCTTGCCGATCTTGTCATTATTGATGGAGATGTCTTGAGTGATATTCGTCAATCTGATAAAATACATTATGTGATGCTGAACGGACGCCTTTATGATGCCCGTTCCATGAATGAGATAGGCAATCGTAAAAGAATCAGACAATCTTTTTATTTTGAATGATTTCTATGGATCTTTCAGTACTTCGACCATTGGACATCAACTGTGAGCCGTAAAAATAATTCTACATGGATTAGTGGGCATCTGTCGAAAACTCATCAAATTCCGGAATGATAATATACAGCCTGAACATAGACATGGGGCGAATAAATCAAATTACTCCGACTCCTGGTTGGGTGTCATTATGTTGTTATTTCAAACGGGTTGATACTTTTTTGATCCAGATACATATACGGAGGTGATAGCCATGCCAAACCTATCAAGGAATGTATCAATTGAGAAATGAATCGATGTACCAAGGTTGTTTATAAAGAATCAACTATGTCAGTAAAAGACAAAGTCGACATACTTTTCCAAAAGAGTAAGATCATTTTCATCTTCTGAGGTAAGAAGAAAATAAAATCCTTAATACATTGAAATGCCTTCAGCTTACCATAAAGTAATTTAATGGTGTTATTGATTCGTGCAGTGAACTTTATCAAGGGTTGTATATTCATTATCGCAGGTATCAAGATTACCTATAAGTTTGACAACAAACACCAAAGGCTCCCTATTTTAATCATACGGGCATAAAAAAAGAAAATAAAAAAGTCCAATAGTACTAGATGCGGCATTGCTTCCCTAGACTTGGGGCGTATCTTTGGCCGCCTATGCGAAAGAATTTCAAACGAGGGTATCGAATTGGGAGGTATATCGTGTATAGGGAAACCTCTGTAGAGCCCAAGGAACAACTTTGGTCTTTCTTGGGTTCCTTTATCGGGATTGCCTGTATCGGTGTCCTTCAGGGCCATTATCTGGACCAATCCGACAACATATTGCTGATTGGGTCTTTTGGTGCCACAGGAGTGTTAATTTATGGAGCCATTCATAGTCCTTTGGCACAACCTCGTAACCTGATTGGGGGCCATGTCATCAGTGCTGTCATAGGCGTTACGATCTGTCAATTATTTGGAGATATTCTATGGCTCGCCGCTGCCCTATCCGTCTCACTTTCTATTCTGGCCATGCAATACAGTAAGACTCTCCACCCCCCTGGTGGAGCAACGGCCCTTATCGCTGTAATAGGTTCCGAAGAAATCATCGGACTGGGATATTGGTATGTCCTCTTCCCGGTTTTCAGTGGAGTGCTCATCATGTTATTGGTAGCACTTACCTTCAATAACTTGACTCCAGAGCGCCGATACCCAGCTGATGGACGTTTTTTACGTTTGATAAAATTAGTCGCAAAACCTGCAATGAACACCGTAAAAAGGGCGAAAAAAGCTACTTGAAACATCCATTTCACACATCGGCAGCAAACATCTAATCAGAATCAAAGGGGATATTCATGGATGTTCCTTAACCGTATTCAACACAAATTCAAATTTATGGAACCGAATTGGAGGCCTATCAAAATAGTATCATTTTTATTTTAATCAAAATCGATTACCATTGACTAATTTTTTAGTAAAAAATTGAACATGATCCTCAGCAACAACAATATCCATTTTATCACTTTTCATATTGGATGATCCACCAATTGTTGCCTTTTCCTCCAATACGATTGCTCACGATTCCATTTTTTTTAGTTTAAACCGTAATTCCCCAAGCTCGATTCCAATAGCGGTTTTTGCAAGAATAGTAAATACAAATGCCCCTAATGCCCAAATACCCAAAGTAACACCCACTTCTATTCCCGTAGGCAGGTATTCCGCAATTTTACCGTAAGGCCCGGGGATAAAACCGGGTACAATTAGCCCAAATCCCTTTTCAATCCAAATGGCCACAAACAAAATAAAGCAACAGAAATACAATATTCTCGGGTTTTTCCTAAGTTTTCCGAAGGTCAACATAACTGTAGCCAATACATTGAGTGGTATAGCGGTCCAGATCCAAGGCAATAATGCGTTTTTTCCGTGAAGACCAAAGAACAAATAGTAGGCGCTCTCACTATGGTGCGTTGGCGCGTAAAATTCTTTGAACAATTCCGACACCAGCATAATTAAATTGATCTGGGCCGCAACCGTTACAATCATAGCAATCTTTCCAATGGTTTTATCCGGGATTTTGAATGCCGTGAAAGAACGGATAATGGCCAATACCAATATGATCAATGCGGGTCCAGCGGCGAACGCGGATGCAAGGAACCGGGGGCCAAGCAACGCATTGTTCCAAAAAGGGCGTGCTTGTAGCCCTTGATAGAGAAAAGCAGTCACCAAATGGATTCCCACTGCCCAGAATACGGATAGAACCGCTCCGGGCACATAAATATTTTTCTTCGCCTCCTTGTTTTGATAATGCCTGTAAAGTATATAAAAAGGGATACTTATATTGATAAATAGATATCCGTTCAATACAATAACATCCCATGTGAGCATGGAATTGGGAAAGTTAAATACCCCGATTCCGGGAATCATATGCCATAGCACAGATGGTCCGCCCATATCGGCCACTACGAACGCCAGACACATTATTAAAGCCGCGACTGCAAGCCCTTCCCCAATAAGTACGGCCTGTTTAAAGTCGATGTCCTTTAAAACATAGGTCGGCATTACCAGCATTACCGCTGCGGCAGCAACACCTACTAAAAAAGTGAAATTTGAAATGTAAAGTCCCCAACTAACCCTATCCGTCATACCTGTTACGCTTAACCCTTCATCCAACTGTATGGAATAGCAGTACATCCCAATGAGCATAACAAGGGTTAAAAATCCCATCCAAAGGTGGTATTTTTTAGAACCTTTGGTAATGGTGTCCAAACTATCGATTACCAAGCTTCTAATAACTTTCAATTGTCTCATTTTATTTGGTTTTACCCATTTTCAACGGAAGTTTTTTTTAACAAAATCCAACGGAAACAGGCTATGGTTGCAATTGTATTTTAGGGTTTAATCCATAAAATACCAGAATTTTGGTTCTGTTCCCAGGTCTTCCTTTAATCGAAATACTTTTTTGTTTTCCAGTACCCACCGTATAGTGCTATCCGGATCCAGCAAGTTGCCAAAAATCCTGGCCCCAGTAGGGCAAGCTTCCACACAGGCTGGGTTTTTACCTTTTCTAGACCGCTGTACACAGAAGGTGCATTTTTCCATTACCCCTTTTTTACGGATTCTATTTCCGAGATAATGTTGGTTTTTGTTGATCTCATTTTCGGGAACCTCTGGTTTGCTCCAATTAAAGCGTCTTCCATCATAGGGACAGGCAGCCATGCAGTAACGGCACCCAACGCACCAATCATAATCGATAACCACTAGGCCGTCCTCTTCTTTCCAAGTAGCTTGTACCGGGCAAACATCCACACAAGGTGGGTTGTCACAATGAAAACACTGGGTACCCATGTAAAAATGACCTTCAGCCGGTACTTCGTGATAATAATTGTCATCGGCTTCATTAAAATTGAAGCCTTTACCATCTTTCATCTCGTGGATACGGATATATTGCATTTGTGATTTTCTGTCCTGATTGTTTTCTTCAACACATGCGGTTACACAGTTCATATATCCTTGGCACTTGGAGATATTGAACGCATATCCAAAAAGTACGTCCTCCTCAGCATTTTTCGATGACATGTTGATGTTCTTGCCAGTTCTTAATTCATAAGAACGCATTAACCTATCAACGGTCTGCTTTTTTTCGTCATCGGTCATCAATTTATAATTGCCTTTGAATTGTTCTTCCCAATCTATCTGCGCTTTTTCCTTGCTATCCGCTCCTTGGACCACACTCGTACAGGAACTGACTGCACCCGCACCAATAAGGAGACTGGCTGTGAGTTTTTTAAACGCATCCCTTCTGTCCATTTGTACATCGAAAACCTGTTCAAAGCCATCCTTTTTTCTTTCGTCACCGATGGAAGCGTTGATGGCCGCCTCGTAGAATTCCTCGGCACTCAATTCCTCCTGTTTGTGGCTGCTGCCGCAACTTTCTTGCGTATTGCCACATCCACAGGTTCCAGAAGATTCTGATTTTTTATTTAGATCCAAGTCTAGAGAAAACCATTTTTTACTTTCGCTCATACCTATATTTTTAATGACCTAGGTCATCCTTTCGTTCCTTTACTTTTTGAGTATTAAACTGTACGGGCCACCTGGTTTCAAAACCTGGATTGTGGGGATTATGGCAGTTTACACAGGTCATGGATGCTCTTGGCGGTGCCCATCCTGCCACTTTTTTACCGTGCGCACCACCTTTCCAATCTTCAAACTGCCTGCTGTGGCATTGGGCGCAGAGTTTATAGCTCAAATTATAATCGATATCCTTTCCTGTAAGGCTTTTGAGGTTATTCATATTATCCGGATTATGACATGTTGCACAATCCATTGTTTCAAGGGCCGCATGGTTAATTTTGATATCCCAATGTGCTTTCTGACTGTCCACACCCTTCATCTCGTTCAAAGGTTTGCTATGACATTCAATGCAAGCGTATGATTTTATTTGGCCCTTACGTTCTGGTATAAGAAAGGTATGCTCACCCTCTATTATTTGTATCAAATCAGTACCGGCAAGCAACTCCTCGGAGGATAAATTACCATGATAGGGCTTTTGATCGGCTTCGATTTTATCGGTAATGGAATGATACTCTCCTTCTTGCTTACAGGAGTAAAAGCAGACCACAATAAACAGCATTAGGTAATATATCAGGTTTTTATTTTTCATTTAGCTGATCAAATTGTCTTAAAAAAGTACTGGCGTCTATATTTTGTACGGCCCTATTTTCCTGCGGTAAGTGGCATTGCCTACAATTAATGCGTTCAGGATGGGTTACCCTGATCTCTTTGGGCGCACTTGGCCCCGCATGGCAGGAAATACAGTTCTCCCTCATTCGCAATTGGTGCGGGATCATAGGTGGGCTTCCCGGCATTGCATTATTTGCACCAACACCCACTTCTGGCGGTTGCATTTTGTCAAAATTGAATTGGGTAAATGTGGTATTGGTATTTTTGGTCACATGGCACTGACGACAGTTCACCATTTCAGGATGTGGTGTAACTGGTGCATATGCATTAAACTTTTCTACAAACCCACCATTTTGATGGCATTGAATACATGTATTTCCGCCAAAACTTCTTTCTTTCGCTACTGGATGTGGTATACTTGGCGGAGCGCCCAAAAAAGCCCGATTGTCATAGTAGTTTTCCAGTGATCGTTGATGGTTTTCATCTACGGGCATATTGGTGTAATCCAAATTTGAATTTTCAAACCGAAGAAAGACGCCACGTTCGGAAGGGATAGTGTACTCTGATGGGGTATCGATAATCGGGATATATGCCTCTTCTTGGCCTTGCTGATAGCTATAGCTCCAGACGAGGATGAATGCAATGAAGATGACGACAAAGAATGATATGATTCCCAAACGTTTTCTCATAGCCTACACCTTTTCTACCTTAACTGCACACTTTTTATAATCGGGTTCTTTAGATATAGGACAAAAGGCATCCAAGGTTACATCGTTGATCAACATATTTTCATCGAAAAAAGGTACAAAGACCTGCCCCCTTGTGGGCAAACCTCTTTGGTTTATTGATGCCGGTAAAACACACGACCCTCTTTTAGAACTTACTTTTATTTTATCGCCATTTCTAATTCCATACGATTTTGCATCTTCCGGATGAAACTCTACATACGCATGGGGCATTGCCTGGTGCAATACGGGTATCCTTCGGGTCATGGAACCTGTATGCCAGTGTTCCACTACTCGTCCCGTATTAAGCCAAAAAGGATATTCTTGGTCCGGTTTTTCAGGAGCTTCTTCAAAAGGACGTTGCCAAATTACTGCCTTACCGTCTGCTTTACCATAAAAATGAAAGCCTTCACCATTGGTGCATGCTGGGTCGTACTTTGAATTGAACCGCCATTGGGTTGACTTTCCATTCACATAGGGCCAAATAATCCCGGACTCTTTTTTAAGCACTTCGAGAGGCGCCATTCCGTGTTTGGGTCCTTCATGAAACTGTCTGTATTCGTTATAAATCTCCTCTACGTGATTTTCCCTGCTGTAAGGAAATAAATCCCCATACCCCATGCGTCTGGCTACCTCGATAAACATCCAGGCATCTTCTGTGGCTTCGCCTGGGGCTTCTACCATTTTATTCCAATGTTGGGTCCTACGTTCAGAATTACCATACAGACCACTTTTCTCAATATGCCAAGCGGCCGGAAGGATTACATCGGCCACATCCGAAGTAGGCGTTGGAAATACATCCGACACCACGACAAAACAAGAATCCTTTTGCATTCCGGGACGGTAACGGCTTGTTTTTGGGAGGGACACCAAAGGATTGGTTGCCTGTGTCCAGATAAATTTGATATCGCCCCTATCCACTGCCCTGAACATTTCAGTGGCGTGATAGGTTGGTTTTGAGGGAATGTGCTCATAGGGTACTTTCCAGATTTTGGCGGCCAACTTTCTGTTTTTTTCGTTGGTAACCACTCCTTTGGGCAACTTATGTGTAAATGTACCCACCTCTCGAGCCGTACCGCAGGCAGACGGCTGGCCCGTTAATGAAAATGGGCCGTTTCCCGGTTGTGAGATCTTGCCGGTCAGCAGATGAATGTTATAGACAAGATTGTTTATCCAAGTACCGCGGGTATGCTGATTCATCCCCATGCACCAATAGGACACTACTTTTTTATTGGGGTCACCATAAATGGCCGCCAAATATTTAATATCCTTAACGGATACCTTGGAATATTTTGATACTTTTTCTGGACTATAATCTTTCAAAAACTCCTTATAGGCCTCAAAATCTATTTGCTCCGGTTTATCAGTAAATGTATAGTTATCC
>JAUIBH010000071.1 GCA_030427985.1 Bacteroidia bacterium
GCAACATGGATGGACACCCGCGAAGAAAAAAATGGACTGGACAAACCCTATTCGGTCTACGAAGTACATTTGGGCTCTTGGAAAAAGAAAAACGGATGGGAATCGCTTACTTATCTTGAAATGGCAGATGAGTTGGTGGATTATGTGGATAAAATGGGCTTTACCCATGTTGAGTTTATGCCCGTGATGGAATATCCATACGACCCTTCATGGGGATACCAGATTACAGGCTATTTTGCACCGACCGCCCGATTTGGTAAGCCTGAAGATTTTAAGGTGTTAGTGGACAAGTTTCACCAAAAGGGAATAGGGGTGATACTGGACTGGGTACCGTCCCATTTCCCGGAAGATGCACACGGTCTTGGTTTTTTTGATGGGTCTCACCTTTACGAGCACCCCGACCGAAGAAGAGGATACCACCCCGATTGGAAAAGTTTGATTTTTAATTACGGAAGAAATGAGGTCCGTGCATTTTTGATCAGTAATGCCATTTTTTGGTTGGATCAATATCATGTAGATGGACTTCGGGTAGATGCCGTGGCCTCCATGCTTTATTTGGACTATTCCCGCGAGGATGGCGAGTGGGAACCCAATATGTACGGTAACAACGAAAATCTGGAAGCGTTGTCCTTTCTCAGGGAGATGAACCAAGAAGTATATGCCAGTTTTAAAGGGGTACAAACCATAGCTGAAGAATCCACGGCATTCTCAGGGGTAACCAAACCGGTTCATTTTGGTGGATTGGGTTTTGGCATGAAATGGATGATGGGTTGGATGCATGATACTTTGGAGTTCTTTAAGAAAGAGCCTATTTATCGTTCGTATGATTTAAATGACATCACTTTCAGTATGACCTACGCATTTACCGAAAATTTTGTGCTACCGTTTTCCCATGATGAGGTGGTGTACGGGAAACAATCGCTTTTATATCGAATGCCTGGGGACGAATGGCAGCGCTTTGCGAATTTGAGGCTCTTATTTGGGTATATGTTCACCCATCCTGGGGGCAATTTATTGTTTATGGGAGGTGAATTTGGGCAATCCTCAGAATGGAATTTCCAAGAAAGTCTGGATTGGCACCTTACCCAATACGATTTTCACGCTGGAATTCAAGAAGTTATCAAGGATCTTAACAAGGTGTATAAAACCAATCCTGCCTTGTATGAAAAGCAGTTCAATCCTGAAGGTTTCCAGTGGATTGAGTATAACGATAGGGAGAATACCGTGGTAACCTATATTAGAAAGGGGAACGACCCCAAGGATGACCTGATCATTGCCTGCAATTTTACGCCCGTACCCCGTGAAAATTATAGGGTTGGCGTGCCTAAGAGCACACAGTTAAAATTGATTTTTAACAGTGACGACACCAAATATTCTGGTAGTGGTATGGGCAAGAAAACCTTGAAACCTTCAAAAACCGCATGGAACGGACACCCGCAATCGGTTGCAATGACGCTTCCACCTTTGGCGGTAGTAGTTTACAAATAGAAGGTTTACTACAACGTTATAGTTAGCTTGTTGTTCAAAATATCTTTTTATTTTGTCAAGGTAAAGTATTTCTTTTGTCTGTCTGAATAGCCAGCTATGATTACCAATACGGAAATTGAAAAAAGAGGGAACCTGCATCCCAACCATATAGTCGATTTCAAACAGGAAAACGACAAGCTCTATTTTACCACACAGAACGGGGTCATTTTACAAGTGACCATATTGCGCGATAGTGCAATTCGTTTCAGATATGCCACTGAATATGTTTTTGAACCTGACTTTTCCTATGCCATTAGTGAAGATGTAAGTTTGGGTTACAATGAACTTGAGGTGAAGGAAGAAATTCCAGAGTATGTCATCACCACCTCCAAGATAAAAATCTACATCAATAAGACAGACCTCAAAGTCCAAATTGTGGATTTAGAGGATACTGTGATTCTGGAAGATGAACTGGGCTTTCATTGGGAGGAAAATTACGATTATGGGGGCAATGTTGTAAAAATGAGCAAAACCTGCCATTCTGGTGAAAGCTACTACGGAATGGGCGATAAGGCTTCGCACACTAACTTAAAGGGCAAGCGGGTAAACAATTGGGTAACGGATTCTTATGCCTACGGAAAAGATCAAGAGCCTTTGTACAAGGCCATTCCTTTTTATGTCGGGCTCAAGGAAGGCATTGCCTATGGTGTGTTTTTTGACAATTCGTTTAGTACGTATTTTGATTTTGCCAACGAGAAAAGGAATGTAACCAGTTTTTGGGCCGATGGTGGAGAAATGAACTACTACTTCTTCTACGGTCCCAAAATGAGTCAGGTGGTGGAAGCCTATACGGATTTAACCGGAGTACCTGAACTGCCCCCGTTGTGGGCATTGGGGTTCCATCAATCCAAATGGAGTTATTACCCGGAACGAAAGGTCAAAAAAATTGCTTCTACCTTTAGGAAGCTCAACATACCCTGCGATGCCATTTATTTGGACATCGATTATATGGAAGGATTCCGATGTTTTACCTGGAACAACCGATATTTCCCCAATCCCAAAAAAATGATTGAGGAAATGGAAGAAGATGGGTTTAAGGTCATCACCATGATCGATCCCGGTATAAAAATAGATCGCGATTATTGGGTGTACCAGCAGGCCATGGACAATGGCTTTTTCTGTAGACGTGCCGATGGCCCCCATTTTAAGGGAAAAGTATGGCCCGGAGAATGTAAGTTTCCAGATTTTACCGACCCCGAAGTACGTGAATGGTGGGCAGGATTATATAAAGAAATGATCGCAGATATGGGAGTGCGAGGTGTTTGGAACGACATGAATGAACCCGCCATCATGGAAGTACCCACCAAGACGGCCAATTTGGATGTTCGCCATGATTATGACGGTCACCCTTGTAGCCATAGGAAGGCCCACAATGTGTATGGCATGCAAATGGTTCGGGCCACGTATGAAGGCATAAAAAAATTCACTTTTCCACGAAGGCCTTTTGTGCTCACCCGAGCAGCATACTCTGGAACACAGCGTTACTGTGCCACATGGACAGGTGACAATGTGGCAACCTGGGAGCATTTATGGATTGCGAACGTGCAGATGCAACGAATGTGTATGAGTGGATATTCGTTTGTAGGTTCCGATATTGGAGGTTTTGCAGAGCAACCTAATGGAGAGTTGTTTGCCCGATGGGTACAGTTGGCCATTTTTCACCCATTTTGCAGGGTGCATTCCAGTGGTGACCATGGGGATCAAGAGCCGTGGTCTTTTGGCGAAGAGATAACAAACATTGTTCGGAAATATATTGAGTTGCGATATCAACTCTTGCCCTATTTATACACCATGTTCTATAAGTATATAAAAGAGGGCACACCCATGCTTCAGTCATTGGTTTTTTATGATCAGGAAGATACCCAGACCCATTTCAGGACCGATGAATTCCTATTTGGCGGGCAAATGTTGGTCTGTCCGGTTCAAGAACCCAATGCGCAAGGGAGACGAATGTATTTCCCAAGGGGCAAATGGTACAGCTATTGGACCGATGAGGTAATCACCGGAGGAATGGAAAGGTGGGTACCAGCAGAGATTTACAAGATTCCGTTATATGTAAAGGAAGGTGCCATGATTCCAAAATATCCTGTTCAACAATATGTTGGCGAAAAAGAAATAGAAGAATTGCGAATTGATGTCTATTACAAGGATGGTTTGGAAAACTCCAGCGTATACGAAGATCAACAAGATGGATACGACTATAAAAAAGGACGTTACAGCCTAAGAAACTTTAGATTACGGGGAAAAGAAAATGAATTGATCATACAACAGTTCAAGGATGGGAATTTCATCACGCCCTATGAAAAGTTCAAGCTCAACTTCCATGGTTTACCTTTTGAAATTGGAACGGTGGAACTGGACAATGAAGAAGTAGATCCCAAGGACATAAAATTGAACGGGGGCAGTTCTATTGAGGTAAGCAAGGATTTTACCGAGCTCCATATTTTTGGAAAATAATTTTGTAATTTCCCTTTTACTAAACACTATTAAAAATTAGGTATGAAAAGGTTGATTTTGACGGTTGCAGTGTTTTTGGTTGTGGCCGCATGCAAAACAAATCCATTTACGGGAAAAAGCACGCTCAATTTTTATCCCAATAGTCAAATTTTCCCAATGGCGTTTGCCCAATATGATGAGTTTTTGGGTGATAACAAAGTGGTTACGGGAACATCGGATGCGCAAATGATCACACGAGTTGGTCAACGTATTGCATCAGCTGCAGAACGCTGGCTCGATGCCAATGGGTATCCGGGGTATTTGAAGGACTATAAATGGGAATATAATCTGGTGGATGACGAAACGGTGAACGCTTGGTGTATGCCAGGCGGTAAGATTGTGTTCTATACGGGCATATTGCCCATAACCCAAAACGAAACAGGAATTGCTGCGGTCATGGGACATGAAGTGGCCCACGCCTTGGCCGATCATGGTGCGCAACGTATGAGTGCGGGCATGCTGCAACAAATAGGAGCAGTAGCTGGAAATGTGGCCATACAAGACCCGGAGGCAAGAAATACGTTTAACCAAGCCTACGGATTGGGCTCAACGGTTGGAGTAATGTTACCTTTCAGTAGAAGTCATGAGACCGAAGCAGACCGAATTGGATTGCAGATCATGGCCATTGCTGGATATAACCCGGATGAGGCCGCTAAGCTTTGGCAGCGAATGAAGGCACAATCAGGAGGGGAGGCACCACCTGAGTTTATGAGTACGCACCCCTCCAATGATACCCGTATCAGTAATTTAACAGCTTGGGCACCAGCAGCAAAACAAGAAGCCCGTAAATTTGGAGTAACATCATTCAAATAAATTGGGATTCAACAAACCAAAAATGTCATTTTGAGCCAGCGTGAAATTTGTTTCATTAAAAGTTCAGAATGACATTTTCTTTTTAACCAACCACCATGGCACAAGTACTGGCATTAAAAGGGAGTAAAAAACTATTGAATGCCTGGGCGTTTTACGACTGGGCCAACTCGGTCTACAGCCTTGTCATTTCATCAGCGGTATTTCCCATTTTTTACGGAGCCCTTTTCCGTGTGGCAGGCATTGAAAAGGTCACTGTTTTTGGTGGCGAAATAGCCCGAGCTCCGCTTATCAGTTATGTGACCTCCTTGGCCTTTGTCTTTATTGCCATTGTAACCCCTTTGGTTTCGGGTATTGCGGATTATATGGGGAACAAAAAGATTTTCCTGAAGTTTTTCTGCTATTTGGGGGCACTATCCTGTATTGGACTGTACTGGTTTTCCTTGGAGAACATCTATTTTGGACTGACCTGCTATTTTTTTGGTTTGGTCGGATTTTGGGTGAGTTTCGCCATTAACAATTCCTACTTGCCTGATATTGCCTATCCCGAACAGCAAGACGGTATCAGTGCCAAAGGGTTTTCTTTCGGCTATGTTGGAAGTGTGATTTTATTGGTGTTCAACTTGGCTATGGTGATGCAGCCCGATGTTTTCGGGATTACGGATAGCGGGGGAGAGGCAGCCGAAATCAAAGCCATGAAGTACTCTTTCATTTCTGTGGGAATATGGTGGGCACTTTTTAGTCAATACACTTTTGCCCACTTGCCCAAGGGCTATAAGCGTGAAGGAGAGCGAAAAAATATCATACTGAATGGATTTCGTGAACTTAAGAGTGTTTGGAAACAAATGGAGTCTGAAACCCGGTTAAAGCAGTATTTGGGCGCCTTTTTTGTGTACAGCATGGCGGTACAGACCGTAATGTTGATCGCTACTTATTTTGGTGAAGAAGAGATTGTATGGGGTTCTGACAGTGAGCGGACCACAGGACTCATCGTAAGTATTTTGGTCATTCAGATTGTGGCCATCCTGGGAGCTACGCTTACTGCTAAGGCTTCCAGTAGATATGGAAACATCAAAACATTGATCGTTATCAACTGTATTTGGGTGATGCTATGTGTCTACGCCTATTTTTTACAGACACCTATGGATTTTTATATAGCGGCAGGTTTTGTGGGCCTTGTCATGGGGGGAATTCAAGCCCTATCCCGATCAACCTATTCCAAGTTTTTGCCAGAGACCACCGACACGACCTCATTCTTCAGCTTTTATGATGTGGCTGAAAAAATTGGGATTATTATAGGTACTTTTCTATATGGAGCCGTGTCCCAACTCACTGGGAGCATGCGAAACAGCATCATCTTTTTAGGGCTTTTCTTTTTGGCAGGAATATTTCTACTGGCCCGAGTGAATAATAAAGAATGAAAATAAAAAGCCCCAGCTTTTGCCGGGGCCCTTACGTTTTTTGATTGGCCCTTTGCTTCGACTACGCTCTGGGCAAGTGATTAAACTCCTTTTATCCTCTGGTAATATCTCCAGAACCTGAGGATTTGCTATTGATTTTCTTTGGGTTTCCACGATAATGAATATCTCCAGAACCGGATACCCTAGCATCTATGGATTGATTGGCAGTAACTTTAATGTCGGCCGATCCGGATACAGCAGCGGTAACATGCTCTGCCTCTAGATCATAGGCCTTAATATCTCCCGATCCAGAAACCTGCACATCAAAATCCATGGTTCTTCCCGAAAGGTTAATGTCTCCCGAACCAGACAGTGCTGCTTCAACACGTTCGGCCTCAACCATAAGGCTAATGTCGCCGGACCCAGCAATTCGGGTGCTAAAATTGTTGGACTCTATTCTGGTTTTTCCAACAATATCTCCCGAACCGGAAAGCGAAACTTCACTAATGGATTCAACAGGCACAGTTATGCGAATTCCCTTGCCCCAGCTGGAAGGTCGAAGATTCACTCCCCTTTCAACCTTTATCACTAAGTTTCCATTTTTTACTTCTGTTTGAACATATTCCAAGAGATTGGATTCGCCTTCAAGGGTGAGTTCACCTTCACGTCCCTCTACCAAATCCACATCGAACCAACCGGCCAACGCTACACCATCATAATCACCCACGGAACGTTCAATGGTCACAATGTTGCCATCCCCTTTTATTCTTTTGCCCCATTGGGCGTTTGTAATGGCCACGGTGCAAAGTGCCAAGACCAATGTGATACCTTTTTTCATGATTCTGTTATTTATTTGTTTTTTGATATGATTTAGTTTTTAAAAAATGTGATTCCACCGTAATCGGTAGTGATATTTATGTTGTTTCCAGAGTTTTCTTTTCCGTAATAACCTTTATAATATTTTTCAGTGTTTTTTTCCTTGCTGATACTCATTTCAAAGTCGTCCTTTCCACTTACCCCGGCATATTCCGCCACAATTTCAAAATCAAAGTAATATTCAGGATGGTATCCAATTTTTATTCCCGTATAATCGGTCCTAATCTCCACATTTCCGGCATCTGGGGCCAGTTGGTCAATTTTTAGGGACCCGTAATCGCTGGTAATGCTTACATTGCCGTGCACAGTTCCCAGTTTTACACCGATGTAATCCCCATTTCCGTTCACATTTTTTACGTTATGGGCCTCAAGGGAACCATAATCACTGGAATATTCCAAATTGCCCATTTCCTCGATTACGGCATTGGTATAATCTGCCTTTACAGTGAGGTTTCCGGCTTTTTCAATGGTGAAACCGGAGTAATCGGCCACAATTTCAGCACTGTTTACATACCCAAAATGAGATCTTGAGGTGTAATCGAACCGCAGCTCGTTGTTTCTTCCTCGCAGTTCCCCGGCATCAATTTTACCATAGTCGCATTTAATTTTGGCATGGCCATCGATTCGATCTAAAAAGATGTTGCCATAATCATTGCTGAGGTTAACACTGTTCTTCACGGGTAATTTTATGGTATAGTTCACCTGTACATTTACGTTTCTGCGTTTGCCCCAGTTCCATCCCCAGCTATTGCCACGGTCACCAAAAAGAGTTCTGGCAGACACCATACTGGAACTGTTCTCAAAATCAACATCAATTTCATTTAAACGTTCTTGTACCCGATCTTCATCATTGCCATTGGCTTTGATGAGCACCTCGATCACTACCCTATTTTCATTCCAGGAGGTGATATTGAGGTTGCCGTAGCTGTTGCTCACCTTGAACAAGGCATCGGAGTTTACATTGAACTCCCGCTTTATGGTTTTCTCTTTGGTGTATTTGCCATTCATGCCACCCGTATTTGCGCTTAGCGCAACGGGAATGAACAGTAAGGCCAAAAGGAAACTTTTATATCGTAATGTTTTCATCATTGTAAGATTTTAAATTTTTAATATTTTCTATTTGGCTCAAAACATCTTTTAAAAGATCAATTCTTGTTTGGAAGTTGAAGATCATGGCGTTGAGGATAATTTTACTGTCACCGCCATTCACGAGGTCTTGCTCCAGGCCTCTGTAATCTTTTTCCAATTTTTTCAATTGCAACAAGGTGTCATCCACCAATTGTGCGGTTTCTGGGGATTTCTCATTTTTCAATAGGGTTACCTGTTCTTCGATGAGATTGGCAAAGTAGAACTCAGTTTGGGAAGCTTCCGGAGAAATTTCAACAAGCTGCTCGTCCAGACTGGGTTTTGTGCCTAAAACCTGGAAGGCCAATACCCCAATGATGGCTATAGATGCGGCTATGGACAATGGCTTCCACCAGTTTGTCTTTTTTCGGTTGATGGAAACAGTGCCACTGTTTTGATTAAGCTTTTCCAAGAAGCGATCTTGGTGCCCAATGTGTGGCTCTTCAAGATCAAACTGCCCTTGAAGCCTGTCAAACAACTGATTTAATTTATCTTCCTTCATAATCAAATACTTAAGGTCAATTTTTTTCTAAGGCTTTCCTTGGCCCTGGAAATGGTAGTTCTGCAATTGGCATAACTAATGTTCATTATTTCACTTATTTCTTCGTAATCGTACCCTTCAATTAAATATAAGGTCAAAGAAACTCTGTAGTTGTCTTTTAAACTTTTCATGGTTTCCATCACTTTTTGAGCCTTTAGTTCAGCAAAACCATCTGCATTCAAATCAACTTCATCATTATCTTCGACCTTGTACATTACGTCATCCAAGTCAACAGCTCTTCTTTTTTGCTGTTTTTTGTAATGATGGATACTGTTGTTGATCACAATCCGCTTTAACCATGCTCCAAAGGCAACCTCACCTTTAAATGTATGCAGTTTCGTAAACGCGTTCAAGAACGATTCCTGCATCACATCCTCTGCTTCGGCGGAGTCTTTTACAATCCGAAAAGCAGTGTTGTACATAGCTTTGTAATAGCGATTGTAAACCTCCAATTGTGCACTTTGTTTTCCCTGCATGCACGATTTCAGCAGCGTATCAATATGTTCATTTTGGTGGCTCAAAAAATGATTGATTTGTCTTATAGAGGTGTGAATTTATCAATTGTTACACTTTTTTCTTAAAATTTCAATTTTAATCAAAAAGAATTCCTCGCAGCTTGCCGCGAGGTTTCCGTTGAAATTGTCATTCCCGTGAAAAACGGGAATCTAAATAACAGAATTTCGGTTTTGACCTATAGGTCAAAATGCAACTAGAGGAATGTACCTTGGCTTGATATGAGCGTAGTTAGTTTCAAGAAATTCTTTTATTGGCACAGGAATTGCCTATTTAGGGGTGAAGATGAACCACATATTCCTTATATGTATTGATTTTAAGGGAGTTGTAATGGTTTTTCGGATTAATAAAAAGGGTCTTATTTTGTGGTTTCTGACAAAATGGCCGATATGACGAAATGGAAAAGATGAAAATATCAAACTTTGACAATATAGATTTTCAGGGACTGGATGAGGATGCGGAACTGATACCACTGCTCACACCGGAAGATGAAGAACAAATGAACAAGGAGAGCCTGCCACAGGTTCTGCCAATATTACCTTTGCGGAATACCGTACTTTTTCCAGGGGTGGTAATACCCATTACCGCGGGTAGGGATAAATCCATCAACCTGATCAAGGATGCCAACAATGGAACAAAGACCATTGGTGTGGTTTCCCAAAAAGATGAGGAGACCGAAAATCCAGGGGTTGACGACATCAATACTTTGGGTACCGTTGCCCGGATTCTGCGTGTGCTTCAAATGCCTGATGGGAACACTACGGTCATCATTCAAGGGAAAAAGCGCTTTCAAATAGATAGCATTGTTTCCGAAAAACCGTACTTGACTGCTACGGTAAAGGAAGCCAAAGAGGTACGACCCGATGAAAAAGGTGAAGAGTTCGAGGCCATTATCGACTCGATTAAGGAATTGGCCTTTAAGATTATTAAGGATAACCCCAATATTCCCAGTGAAGCTACTTTTGCCATCAAGAATATCCAGAGTAATTCGTTCTTGATCAATTTTGTTTCCTCCAACTTGAACCTAAGCGTTGCCGAAAAGCAGCAACTCTTGGAGATTCCCAACTTACAGGAACGCGCTTTGACCACCTTGCGCTACATGAACATGGAACTGCAGCGGTTGGAATTGAAGAATGACATCCAGTCCAAGGTGCGTAGTGATATGGACCAACAACAGCGCGAATATTTCCTCCACCAGCAGATGAAGACCATCCAAGAGGAGCTTGGAGGTTTGTCCTATGAGCAGGAAGTGGATGAAATGCGCGAACGCGCCAAAAAGAAAAAATGGAGCAAGAAAGTTGAGGAGCATTTTGAGCGGGAGCTTGGTAAAATGCAGCGGATGAACCCACAAGTGGCGGAATACTCCATCCAACGGAACTATTTGGACCTGATTCTGGATTTGCCGTGGGATGAATTTTCAAAAGACAAATTCGACCTGAAGCGTGCCCAACAGATTTTGGACCGAGATCATTATGGTTTGGAAGATGTTAAACGCAGAATTATTGAATATTTGGCTGTGTTGAAGCTTCGAAACGATATGAAATCGCCCATACTTTGTTTGTATGGCCCTCCGGGGGTTGGTAAAACTTCCTTGGGGAAATCCGTGGCAGAAGCTTTGGGCCGGGAATATGTGCGTATGTCCTTGGGTGGATTACGTGACGAAGCCGAAATCCGAGGTCACCGAAAAACCTATATCGGTGCCATGCCCGGACGCATCATACAGAGTCTGAAAAAGGCGGGGACTTCCAATCCTGTTTTTATCTTGGATGAGATTGATAAATTGTCGAACAGTCATCAAGGGGACCCCTCTTCGGCTATGTTGGAGGTGTTGGACCCGGAGCAGAACAGCGAGTTCCACGACAATTTCTTGGAAATGGGCTATGATTTGTCCAAAGTGATGTTCATCGCAACGGCCAATAACCTATCTACCATTCAACCCGCATTGCGTGACCGGATGGAAATCATCAATGTTACGGGCTACACCATCGAGGAAAAAGTAGAGATTGCCAAACGCCATTTACTTCCAAAGCAATTGAAGGAACATGGCCTTTCTACTAAGGATTTAAAAATTGGCAAGCGTCAATTGGAAAAAATTGTGGAAGGGTATACTCGGGAATCCGGAGTGCGTGGCCTGGAGAAACAAATCGCCAAAGTGGTTCGTTTTGCAGCCAAGTCCATTGCCATGGAGGAGGAGTACAACATCAAAATCACCAATGAGGATATTGAAAAAATCTTGGGTCCTGCCCGATTGGAGCGCGATAAGTACGAGCACAACGAAGTGGCTGGAGTGGTCACCGGATTGGCATGGACCAGCGTTGGAGGCGATATCCTGTTTATTGAATCCATTCTTTCCAAAGGAAAAGGAACCCTGAACATTACGGGGAACCTCGGAAAAGTGATGAAGGAATCCGCCACCATTGCTATGGAGTATATCAAATCCAATGCCGATACCTTTGGTATAGCTCCTGAGGTGTTCGATAAATACAATGTGCATATTCACGTGCCTGAAGGTGCCACACCCAAAGATGGCCCCAGTGCAGGAATTACCATGCTGACGTCCTTGGTGTCTCTTTTTACACAGCGCAAGGTGAAGAAAAGTTTGGCCATGACCGGAGAGATTACCCTTCGGGGCAAAGTATTGCCGGTAGGTGGAATCAAAGAGAAGATTTTGGCGGCAAAACGCGCCCGAATCAAGGAAATCATTCTGTGTGCTGACAATAGAAAGGACATTGAGGAAATTAAGGAGGAATATCTCAAAGGTCTGACGTTTCACTACGTGACCGATATGAGCGAGGTGATAGACATTGCCATTACGGATAGAAAGGTGAAAAATGCCAAGACTTTATAGAATTTTTGATAAAATCCACTAAGATTTGTCCCCTTGAGGGAACTTTAGGGGTGTTATTCCTATTTTTAGCCAATGGGAAAAATTACGATTGCCGTTGATGGCTATTCTTCGACTGGAAAAAGCACCATTGCCAAACGTTTGGCCGCTGCATTGGGCTATATTTATGTGGATACAGGCGCTATGTACCGTGCCGTGACTCTTTTCGCTTTAAATAATGGATTCATTGGGACTCAGGATGACATTCTGGGGTTGGTAAAGCAGTTGCCGAAAATCAAGTTGAAGTTTGTGCCGAACAAGGAAACAGGACGCTCCGAAATGTACCTAAACGGAAAAAATGTGGAAGAAGAAATCCGTACCATGAAAGTTTCCCGACAAGTGAGCAAGGTCGCTGCTATTGGTGAGGTACGTACCAAACTAGTGGAAATGCAACAACAAATGGGCAAGGACAAGGGGATTGTGATGGATGGCCGGGATATCGGTACCGTGGTTTTTCCGGATGCCGAATTAAAACTATTTATGACGGCTTCTCCTGAAATTCGTGCTACACGACGTTATAAAGAATTGTTGGACAAAGGGGAGAAGGTCACTTTTGAGGAAGTCTTGAAAAATGTGCAGGAACGAGACCGTATCGACTCCACCCGAAGCATTTCACCCCTCAAAAAAGCCAAGGATGCCATTGAGTTTGACAATAGCGACATGGGACTGGAAGAACAGTTTGAGCGCATCCATGAATTTGCCAAACGGGTGATTGGGAAGGGAAGGTGAGAGAAAGACGGGTTTCGGAATCACCAACACCTGATCGGGGTGGATCAAATCTGAATTTTTGGGGCTATCGGTATTTTTATTCCCGAGATGAAATAATCAGGATTATCAACTGCAAATGACATAAAAACATATAGGGTCTCGTCTTTAATGATTGGAGATACAAAACCTCCTAAATGACACCAAGCCCAAGAATAAACAGGATATTTATGATGCAGTTGCATTGGATTGACAAACAATGGACTTCTAACATCGTGTTTCCATATTTTTCCATCCCAGCTTATTAATCCATATTGCCTATTTCTGGAAGTTAGATAATTGGAAGAGATTTCCTCGCTGCCCAATAGAATATATAAGTTTGAGTTAAATATTAGATAAGAGGCGTCATCTGCTTTTCCTCTTAAATATCCACTACTTTCACTTCCTCTATGAATTACTCGAGATGAAGTAATGCTCTTATTTAAGTCTAAAGCGTCAAATAAATTTGTAGCTATTACTTCGTGAACCTCACGATCAATAAAATTTGGATTTCTTCTATGGAAAAGTATTCTGAATTTATTTTTGAATTTTATGAGTGAAAGTGGAAAGCTGTTTTGATTTGGTCCATTCCATTCCGGGATCATAATCTGTTTTGGCGGTTTTATAATATTTAAGTTTTCGTCAATAACCATATACGCTGAAGTGTAATTTCCATTGGGCTGTTCTACACCTAGTAGCACGAGTAGATTTCCATTTTCTAATCTGTATGGGTTATTGGTGGAAAAAACATTACCCTCTGTTTTGGCGAATGGAATCATATCAGTACTCAAAATCTTTTGGTTGTGAAATGTCCAGTTTTCCAAATCAGAGCTCGTGGCGTAATACAAGCTTCTTTTGGCGTGGGCACCAAAAATAATGGGAGTCAATAAAATGTATGTGCCATCTGTTTTTTCGATAATGCCTCCAGATTGAATATAGTTGAATGTTCCTTCAATTACTTGACTTGGATACGGGTCGAACAAAGGACTGTCATTAATGATTTCATAGTTTATAAAGGGATTGAAGAATTCTAAACTAGCTCCGACATCCGTATTTAATTTACCTAAAAAAGTATTTCCCAAGGTAATCCAACCACTTTCAACGTCCACATTTATTATTTCTGTCACCGTTGAAGCTTCACTTTTTTGGGTTATGAACCAACTTTGATTACCGCTTGCTTGTGACAGTAAAACCTCAATACTCGTTAAAGAAGTTTTAATTCTATTACCATATTGTCATACTGCGTTATTTTGATGGGCTCTTTTCTTTCAATATTGTTCACTTTGTCAGAAATAAGAGCATTCTGAAAAAGTTTATTCAAGCTCCCTTCTATAAATGTATCTTCATATCCAACATCAATCTTTTGATTCTCAATTATGGTTCCGCTATCCTCCATAAATATTGTTTCATCTGGACTGCAAGAGATGAAGAGGAATACAAACAAAGAAAGTGTAGCTATTTTTTTAAAAGTTAGTGAAGTCAAGAAACTAGAACATCTTAGTGTAGTTTTGGGTACACAGAGTTTGGGAATTATCCTCATTGTTTGAAAATTAAGATTAACCTAAAATTGAATGTCGTTAATCTTTAGATTGGCATTTATGCCAAATTGATGGATACCCCCTTTGGATTTATCATTTACTATTCATAGTTGGTTTAGAATTTTTCACAAACAAAAAAAGACGCCCTTGGGCGTCTTTTGCTATTCAAAAAAAATCTTTCTACAAATTCGGAATCACCAACACCTGATCGGGATGGATCAAATCCGGGTTCTTTAAAATATTGGTGTTCGCCTCAAAGATTTGCTTGTATTTCATGGGATCTCCATAATAATGCTTGGCAATCTTGCTCAATGATTCGCCACTTTTCACTGTATGCCTGTGGTAAACAGATTCATCGGCCACGGTAATGTTCGCTTTAATATCGCTTGGGCTTTGCCCGCCAATCTCCTTGATCTTGTCCCACAAGATGTTCTTTTCATATTGGGTGGCAGCTTGCCCCTTTATTTTTAGGACACCGTTTTCCTCAGAAACATCGCCATCCTTTATGTTCAATTTAAGACCTAGGTCCAATACGGGTTGATACTTTGCTTTTACACTCATAGTTCAAATTTTATAGTTAACAATTAGGACTCTCAAGATAACCATTATGGCAATATTCCACTATTAAATTTTTGTAATACTTTGCCTAACCCAAACGTTTTGGGCAGATGCTTTGTGAATCAAGAATTTAATTGTATTTTTGCACTCCTTTTTTAGCAAAGCAATAAGAGGAAAAAAGGAACTGAAAATCAAATATAAAAACCACTTTCACGGTAATTGCTCAGCTCTTATAAAAACGTGGAATACAAATTTTAAGTCAGCACATGGCTGAAGAAAAAACAAACGTTGCAGAAGTTGAAGAGACTGCTGCGGCACCAGAAGTAAAAAAAGAAGCACAAACTCAACAAGATCCCAAGGAGTTTTTGGAAAACTTTGACTGGGAAAAGTATGAGGAAGGTATTGAAAAAGTAGACGACAGTAAGCTTAACGAATTTGAAAAGCTTGTTGAAGAGAATTTTGTTGATACCGCAGATGAAGAAGTTGTTGAAGGAACTGTTGTTCACATGACCGATCGTGAGGCGATCATCGACATCAACGCAAAGTCTGAAGGTGTTATTTCGTTGAACGAGTTCCGTTACAACCCCGATCTTAAGGTGGGGGACAAAGTTGAGGTGCTTATCGATATCCGTGAAGACAAGACCGGTCAATTGGTATTGTCACACAGAAAAGCTAGGACCATCAAAGCTTGGGAGCGTGTGAACAATGCGCACGACAAAGAAGAAATCGTTACCGGTTTCGTTAAATGTAGAACCAAAGGTGGTATGATCGTTGACGTTTTTGGAATTGAAGCGTTCTTGCCAGGTTCTCAAATTGATGTGAAGCCTATCCGTGACTACGATCAGTACGTAGGAAAAACTATGGAGTTCAAGGTAGTGAAGATCAACCACGAGTTCAAGAACGTAGTGGTATCGCACAAAGCGTTGATCGAGGCCGATATCGAAGAACAGAAAAAAGAAATCATTGGTCAGTTGGAGAAAGGCCAGGTATTGGAAGGTATTGTCAAGAACATTACATCTTACGGTGTATTTATCGACCTTGGCGGTGTGGACGGATTGGTTCACATTACCGACCTTTCTTGGAGCCGTATCAACCACCCCAACGAAGTTGTTGAGTTGGATCAGAAATTGAATGTGGTTATCCTTGATTTTGATGACAATAAATCAAGAATCCAATTGGGTCTTAAGCAATTGGAGAAACACCCATGGGATGCCCTTGGAGATGAGATCAAAGTTGGTGACAAAGTAAAAGGTAAGGTTGTTGTGATCGCAGATTACGGTGCCTTTATCGAAGTTGCTGAAGGTGTTGAAGGATTGATTCACGTTTCAGAAATGTCTTGGTCTACGCACTTGCGTTCCGCTCAGGATTTTGTAAATGTGGGTGACGAGGTTGAAGCGGTTGTTTTGACTTTGGACAGAGAAGATCGTAAAATGTCGTTGGGTATCAAGCAATTGACGCCAGACCCATGGACAGACATCACTACCAAGTATCCTGTTGGATCTAGACACAAAGGAATCGTTAGAAACTTTACCAACTTCGGTGTTTTTGTGGAGTTGGAAGAAGGAATCGACGGTTTGATCTACATCTCTGACCTTTCTTGGACCAAGAAAATCAAGCATCCATCTGAGTTTGTTACCGTTGGCGACACTTTGGAAGTTGAAGTATTGGAATTGGATGTTGAAGGTCGCAAGTTGAGCTTGGGTCACAAGCAAACCACAGAGAATCCTTGGGATAAATACTCTGAAGAATTTGCTGAAGGAACCGTTCACAAAGCAGCTATCGCTGAAATCGTGGACAAAGGAGCTACCATTAACTTCAATGAGGATATTGTTGGATTTGTTCCATCACGTCACTTGGAGAAAGAAGATGGTAAGAAACTTGTTAAAGGTGAAGAAGCAGAATTTAAGATCATCGAGTTCAATAAAGATTTCAAGCGAGTTGTGGCCAGCCATACCGCTATCTTTAGAGAGCAAGAAGAGCGAAATGTAAAAGCTGCCAAGAAAAGGACGTCCGCTTCTGATGAAGCTGCACCTACCCTTGGTGATGCCAATTCACAATTGCAAGCATTGAAGGATAAAATGGAAGCTGATTCCAAGAAAAAGTAATCAGATTTTCCTGATAATACCAAAAGCCCCGCTGGAAACAGTCGGGGCTTTTTTTATGTCTTTTGCATTCTAAAGAATTGCTTACTTTTGCAATCAACAGAGTCGGTTGCACAGCATATGAGTCAAA
>JAUIBH010000072.1 GCA_030427985.1 Bacteroidia bacterium
GCCCGAGATTTTCCAAAATCATATTGGAATAGTGTGGCATTTGTTACCGAACCAACGGGAAGATTGGTGCACAGAGTGAATCTAAAACAAGAAGGAGCCGGCTTTATTGAAGATGGCGATGGTTGGAACTTATTGACTAGTGGTGATGAATGGGCTGGACCCATTCAAGCTGAAGTTGGACCTGATGGAGCCGTTTGGATTGCCGATTGGTACAATTTTATCATTCAGCATAATCCAACCCCCTCCGTAAATTCGGCCGGGGTTGATGCTATGAACGGGTACGGAAATGCCTATGTGAATCCTTTGAGGGACCGTTCTCGCGGACGTATCTATCGAGTGGTTTACAAAGGGCATGATAAGCAAAACACCCTCAAACTGGATAAAGAAAATAAACAAGGTCTTATAAAAGCATTGTCCAACAACAACATGCTTTGGAGAACACATGCACAACGGTTGTTGGTGGAAAATGGAGATACCGCTGTGTTTCCAGAATTGTACACCTTGGTACAAGATGAATCTGTAGATGAGATAGGAATCAATGCACCGGCCATTCATGCCTTGTGGACGCTTCATGGATTGGGTGCTTTTGATGGCTCTAACAAAGAAGCCTTGGATGTTGCCAAAAAAGCATTGTCTCACCCTGCTGCAGGTGTAAGGCGTGCTGCGATTCAAGTGTTGCCCAAAAATGGGGAAACCTTTGAAGCGATTGAGAAAGCGGGACTATTTGCAGATGAAGATTACAGGGTACGATTGGCAGCTGCGCTCGCCACCACTGAAATGGCACCATCCGACGCTATTGGAAAAGTGCTTGTGGATATGGCTGAAAAGGAAGAAAACATCACCGATATGTGGTTGAAGCATGCCTTGACCATTTCCGGTAAACTAAATGCAAACGAATTTAAAGCTGAGTTTGCCAAAAGGGGATACAAGCTAAATCCTTCCTTAATGGAAGCCTCTCTGGCCCAAAAATTGGCCTATGGCTCTCAACTAAATACGGTACAACTTCGGAGAACGTGGAGACGTGCAGTGCCACTTACTCCAGAAATAGCAAATAGAGAATGGATTGTTTCTGGTGATATAGAAAATAATTCAGACGAAGAGCATTCAGGGCTTATTATGGTGCAAGGAAACCGAAGAAATGGGTACGGACTGTTTTTTATGGATGGCCAATTGAATTTTGTCATCAACCAAAATGGTAGAACCTACAAAGTGGTGAATTCTGATCCCCTTCCAAAGAATTTTAAGTTTGTTGCAGGATTGCAGGATGATGGTGTTATGAGGTTGGTCATTGATGGAAAGGAAGTTGGTTCGACCCAGACAGCTGGTCTTTTCAAAAATGATTTAGAAAAAGAACGTGGTGTAAGGGTTGGCTTTGAAAGAAGTACAGGTGCAGATAAAGTGGCCAATTACCCTGATGTATTCTATTCCAGGACAACCTCATTCAGAAATGGAAAGTTGGAAATTTTAGATTCCTCTGCAGCTACTGAAGTTGTTGAAGATGTAGACCAGGTAATTGTCTTGAACACTTTGAAAGATGTCATGAAATATGACAAAGAGTTGATTACCGCCAAGGCAGGCACAACCATTCAGATTGTGCTTAACAACCCAGATTTTATGCAACACAATTTAGTACTTGTTCAGCCAGGCACTAAAGAAAAAGTTGGAGCAGAGGCTGATAAATTGGCCATGGCCAGCAATGGGCAAGAATTGGAATATGTACCTCAAATGCCTGAAGTCATCGCAGCAACGCCTTTAATTAATTCAGGAGGCAGCTATACGTTGACCATAAAGCTGCCAAATAAGGCAGGAGACTACCCCTATATATGCACATTCCCGGGTCACTGGCGCATTATGCAGGGGGTGTTGCGGGTAGAATAATCGGCATCAACTAAATAAGAAAACCAACTGATTTTATAATTAATAGTATGAATAATCAAACGGCTTCCGCACCAGATAGACTGTTATTTTTAACATGTTTTATTGCATTGGTAACCACAGCTTTTGGCTTTATCCTTCGGGCCATCGTTTTACCGCAATGGGGGGTAGACTTTAACTTGACCCAAACCCAATTGGGGGAAATTTCAGGAGTTGGACTATGGCCTTTTGCCATTAGCATTGTCCTTTTCAGCCTTGTGGTCGACAAAATAGGATATAAGACCTCCTTGGGCTTTGCATTTGTATGCCATGTGGCCTCCGTAATTCTTACGGTTACTGCTACGGGCTACAGCTCATTGTATTTGGCCACTTTTATTGGAGCCATTGGGAATGGAGTTGTAGAGGCTGTTGTAAATCCAGTGGTAGCGACCATGTTTGCCAAAGAAAAAACCAAATGGTTAAATATGTTGCATGCCGGTTGGCCAGGAGGTTTGGTATTGGGAGGTGTTTTTGCATTGATGATGGGAGCCGATATGGATTGGGAGTATAAAATTGCCCTAACGTTAATACCGACCTTTATTTATGGTGTTATGATGTTACGTCGCAAGTTCCCTGTAAATGAACGGGTACAAGCCGGTGTTTCCTATAAGGAAATGTTGCAGGAAGTTGGCGCCGCTGGAGCACTTATTATTGTATCCATAGTGGTATTTCAATTAGGGGAAGTATTTGGTTGGACCCTTTGGTTGAATGTGGCCATTATTATATTGATTACCATATTATTTGGACTCTATACGCGAAGTTTTGGCCAACCATTGTTCGTGATACTTTTGTTGATTATGATACCCTTGGCAGTAACAGAATTGGGTACAGATAGTTGGATTACGGATTTAATGACACCGGCAATGACCAAAATAGGGCTCCAAGCCGGATGGGTTCTGGTGTATACCTCTGCCATTATGTTTGTGTTACGGTTGTTTGCCGGACCTATTATCCATAAGGTGTCACCTCTTGGACTGTTGGCCATTTGTTCTTTAGTGGCAGCGGTAGGGTTGTTTTTCCTTTCCCAATCAGTTGGTGTAATGATATTGGTCGCTGCCACCATTTATGGATTTGGTAAAGCCTTTTTCTGGCCCACCATGCTCGGTGTGGTCGCGGAGCGTTTCCCAAAAGGGGGTGCCTTGACCCTAAATATTATAGGAGGGTTGGGTATGATTGCTGCTGGTGTTATTGGAGCGGGAATTATTGGATTTATTCAAGATAGCTCCATTGAAAAAGGGATTAAGGAATATGACAATGTCCAAAATACGGAATTGAGCCAGAAATACATTACTGATGAAAAAACCAGTGTTTTTGGTGATTACAGGGCCTTGGACAAACAAAAGTTAGAAAGCGCTTCCGAAGCTGAAATTGAGACCATAACCGAGGTGCAACATCAGTCCAAAAAAGAAGCATTGCAGTACATTGTTATTTTTCCGATTTTAATGTTTATAAGCTATATGGCACTTATCCTATATTTTAAAAAGAAAGGAGGCTATGCTGCTGTAGCACTGACGACGCATGATGATAATTGACAAAAATAAATGACTTTGAAAAATATGAAGTTTGGTGCAAGTACTTGGTTGTGGGCTTCTCCTTTTACAACAGAGACCATCGAAGCACTTTTTCCAAAAATTTCCAAATTAGGATTTGATGTCGTAGAAATCGCAGTTGAAGATCCTACATTGATAGATGTACAAAAAGTAAAGGAAGGTTTAAATAAATACGGTCTTGGAGTAACTATTTGCGGCGCCTTTGGAAGCTCCCGTGATTTGACCAATGAATCCGAGGAAGTTCAAAAAAATGGACTTTCTTACATTGAGGATTGCCTTGATATCTGTGAGGAACTCGGCGTTTCCTTTTTTGCAGGGCCCATGTATTCTGCTGTTGGAAAGGCGAGAATGTTACCCCTGGAGCAAAGAAAGGCGGAATGGGATTTGGCCGTAAAAAACTTGCGAAAAGTTTGCGAAATGGCCGAAAAACGTGGCCTTGAAATAGCTTTGGAGCCATTAAACAGGTTCGAATCCGATTTGGTAAACACTACAGATGACGCCCTTAGAATGGTAAAGGACATCAATCATCCAGCAGCTAAAGTTATGATCGATAGCTTTCATATGAGCATTGAAGAACGCGATGTGGAAAGCGCCATCAAAGCCGCTGGAGATAAATTGATTCACGTTCAGGTATCCGAAAATTACAGAGGTGCTCCCGGAAGTGGTCAAACCCCTTGGGATGCCTATAAAAGAGGACTGGAGGCCATCGGCTACGAAGGTGTGGTTTCCATTGAAAGTTTTACCACTAAAAATGTGGAATTGGCGGGAGCAGTTTGCTTTTGGACGCCTAAGGCAGATACGCAGGACGATTTCGCTAAAGAAGGACTTCAATTTTTAAAAAATGGGCCTCAAACTAAGAAGCTTATTTTATCAGAATTATTAAAATTAGAATATGAGTAAAAAAATTAATGTGGCCATTGTAGGTCTTGGTTTCGGAGCAGAATTTATTCCAATTTATCAGAAGCACCCAAACGCAGAAATGTATGCCATTTGTCAGCGTAACGAGGAGAAGATGAATGCCATTGGTGACGAATTTGGAATCGATACACGTTACACAGACTATGATGAGCTCTTAAAAGATCCAGATATTGATGCAGTTCATATCAACACCCCCATTCCCAATCACGGGGAACAATCCATTAAGGCGCTAAAAGCAGGAAAGCATGTTGCATGTACCGTTCCTATGGCAACTACCGTAGAGGAATGCAAGCAAATTGTGGAATTGGTCAAGGAAACTGGTTTAACCTATATGATGATGGAAACTGTGGTGTACGCACGGGAGTTTTTGTTCATGAAAGAGCTGTATGACAAAGGAGAGCTGGGAAAAATTCAATATTTAAAAGCCAGTCACCAACAAGATATGGACGGATGGCCCAATTATTGGCCAGGACTTCCGCCAATGCATTATGCGACCCACTGCGTGGGGCCTGTATTGGCATTGACCAAAGGAGAGGCGGAGTATGTGTCTTGTTTTGGTTCGGGAACTATTCGAGAAGAACTTATCCCCATTTACAATTCACCATTTGCTGTGGAAAGCACCCACATCAAATTCAGAAATTCTGATTTAAGTGCACATGTGTACCGATCACTTTTTGATGTGGCACGTCAGTACCGCGAAAGTTTTGAAGTATATGGTTCCAAAAAATCGGTGGAGTGGCCCCTTATTGAAGGGCATCCTTTGGTAGTCCATACCGCTAAAAAACCAGAACCGGAAATACCTGAGGAAGTTGAATCGCCAGATTACGCCAAGTATTTACCAGAAGAAATCCAACGTTTTACTACCAAAGGGGTTTACGATACGGATGATAATCAACACTTATCCTTTACACAAGGTGCCGGCCATGGTGGTTCGCACCCCCATTTGGTGCATGAGTTTGTGAATGCGCTTATAAAAGGGGAGGAGCCCTACCCAAATGCGAAGCAATCCGCCAATATTACTTGTGTGGGTATCTTGGCACACGAGTCGGCCTTGGAAGGCGGTAAGCAAATTAGTTTGCCCGACTTTACCTTAAGCGATAAATAGCTTTATAATAATTTATTAAAAAGAGATATAGCCCCAATTAAAATTATTGGGGCTTTTTGTTGCTATTTACTCATTAAATTAGAAAGACTCTAATTGTGGAAAAAGTTTTTCATATGTCAACTTTGACCAATCTAAAATGTCCACTTCTCATTGGATTAATTTCTTCTTTTTTCGAGTACACTAATTTTGGAATTCTTATTCACTTTCCTTGCCAAATTCATGCCCGTTTATCAGTAACCCTGTGACATTTTCTTCTTTAACTTTAAATTGGATGTTGTAAAATGTCCCTGGCCTAAAGTTGATGTCCATATTATCTTTTTCCTGATGCGGGTAAGCTTTCCCTTTAATGTTTCCCCAACTCACTTCCAGATTGTCCAATCCGTTTTTATAAACTAAAATCTCACCAGCTAGTTCATGGGTATAGGTGCCCAAATATTTTTCTTTCGGATGACTTAGGTTCCACGGTGTGTTGCTTCTCTGTAGAAGTTCACTTGCAAGACTTTCCTTTGCCTTGGATAAGCTACTCACCAATCCTTCAACTTGGGATTCCATCTGAGCTTCAATTGCGTTTTTTTCAATGCCCAATAAAGTATTGTAGACTATTCCCTTTATTATTTCACCAAGATAGTTTGCTTTTAAACCACTTTCATTTTGTAAAACAACTATACCAATGTCTTTGTTGGGAAGGAAGGATATCAATGCGGAAGCACCCGTAAAACCACCCGTATGAAGAATTTCTTTTTCTCCACCGAATTCCCCATGCATCCAGCCCCAAGAATAACCATTGAAGTAACTGTCCACATCAACCTGTTTAATCTGGGATTTTTTGATTACTTCGGCAGGTATTGCCTGTTTTCCATCGATAACGCCGTTATTTAGCTCGGCAATTATAAACCTGGCAACATCTTTAACGGTTGAGATCAATCCTATGGAATACATTGTTTTGTCATCTTTTCATAGATAAACCTGTTTTTTTCCATCTTCATATTTGTACGAATAGGGCTGTGCAAAAGTCCAGTTGTTTTTATCTAAATCACTCATAAATCCCGATGAATTTTTCATGCCCAAAGGTTCAAGCACCGATTCTTTTAGGGTAATGCGCCAATCTTTTTGATAAAACTCCTCAAACCACACACTCATTACATTGTAGCCTAGATTGGTGTATTTAAATTCTCCTAGTCCGGCCTTTTCGTTGGGATAAACAGAAGCCACCAATTTGTGGCGTAATGCGGCATCGTGCTGACCGGAATATGAACCAGCCCATGTAAAAGCATCATTGTCAATTCCAGAAGTGTGAGTGAGCAAGTGTTTTACCGTTATGGCATCCGCATTGACTTTATCAAAGGGAATATCAGGAAAGAGCTCCGACAGTGTTGTGGTCTCACTTAAATCACCGTTATATTCAGCAATTAACGATGCTGTAGCGAAGAATGCCTTGGTAGTGGAAGCAATATAAAAATTCGTGTTTTCGTCCACGGGCGTGCTTGTCTCTATGTTAGAGCAACCAAAGTACCCTTCGTATAAAATTTTGTCATCCTTAACAACTGCTATTGCGGCGCCAGATGGCATATCTATTTTTGTTTTTATGGCCTTAATGTTCTTTTCTATATTAGAGAACTCTGTTGGTGTGGCAGAAGAAATTTGGGAATGTCCCAATTGATAAATAATGGTAAATAACAGTATAAATACTGTAGTTGCCTTTGTCATAAGTCTGTTGATTTGCAGTTAGAAATTATTTTATGTAGTGTAATGGTCAGTTGGTTCAATTCTTTTTGGGTAACGCCTTCTATGGCCTTTTTTCGGTTACTCATTATTATAGACGATAGGCTGGCCAATATCCCTTCTCCTTCAGGCGTAATTTCCAATATGTGTCTTCGCCTATCATTCTTATTCACAGACCTTTTTAAAAATTTCTTTTTTACAAGGCTATCAATCATCCGGGTCACTGAAGCGTTCTCCCTAAAGATTAAACCGGCAATTTCTTTTTGAGTGAGTTCTGGGCGATTGTTTAGGAATAAGAGAATCAACCCTTGGTCTATAGTTATTGTTCCAATTTCTTCTGAAATATTTTTTTGAGAAAACTTTCGGTACTCCTTAATGGTTTGCTCAATGATATAGAATATCGTATTTGATGGAATGGCAACATTCATGGTAAATTTATATTTGATATATAAATAATTGATATATCAACAAAAATAGTATAACAAATGTAATTTCCAAAATAATTGCATTTTATATGGAGAATCAGTTAAGTCAAAATGAAGCTAAATCATTTACAAAAGCTTCTAGACCATCAACATTTTTAAATAAAAAAGTAAAAAGCCCCAATGAAATGGTGGGTCTTGGAGCAACGTTCAGTGCCTGCTGGAATTGAACTGGCAAAACCTTATTATGAAATTAAAATTGAGGTTTGACTTAAACAATACTTGAAGAAAGTCTATTTAATTCCTAAAAAGAATGATGGCTTTTTGTGGTACTTTTTAGAGAATTTATATTATATTCGCTTGTAATGTGTTAAATCAACACTTATTTTGGGAATCAAGGTGCATTTTAGTTATTTATCAGATAGTTTAACTGTAAAGATCTTGGTGTCAAAATTTGAAGAATCAGCTTCAAGATGTTCTGGAGCTGAATGGGATTATTATTTATGGAATTTGACAAAAAATAATGGTATGCATTTTCCCACTACTTCATAAGCCATCTTCCAAGGGCAACTGCATTATAACTTGGAGTGGGAAACTTGAATAGAATCAATCAATTGTAAATATCTACTATCAAACAAAATCTAGCAACAGTTAACTAAAACAATCAATTATGAAACTTTTTTCCGCAACATTGGCCATCGCATTGGCATGCTGTACCATGGGCATGGCTCAAACTGACTCATCAACGATTATAGAGGATTTTAAGCCTTCGACCTTAAACCAACCCGGTAAAGAATATCCCCAAGTCAACTCGCAAGGGTATGCCCGTTTCAAGATAGAGGCCCCAGCAGCAGACAGTGTGCGGGTAAGTCTTGGTCTGGGCGGAAGAGGAGGCACAAAACTCCACAAAGTAGAAGATGGCTCTTGGATGGGCACCACCGAAGGTCCAATGGACGAAGGCTTTCATTATTATCACGTAGATGTTGATGGCGGTACCTTCAATGACCCGGGGGCACTTAATTTCTATGGATCTATACGTTGGGAAAGCGGAATAGAAATCCCGGCCCATGATCAAGATTTTTATGCCCTTAAGGATGTGCCACATGGTAAGGTGGAACAAATCCTTTTTCCTTCAGAAAGCACCAACACTTCCCGAAGGGCATTTGTATATACACCTCCAGGGTACAATAAGGATCAGTCAAAAAAATACCCTGTGCTTTACTTGCAACATGGATGGGGCGAAGATGAAACCGCTTGGAGTAACCAAGGACATGCCAACCTTATTATGGACAACCTTATTGCCGAGGGAAAAATTGAGCCTTTTATGATTGTGATGACCTATGGGATGACCAATGAAATCAAGTTCGGTGGTCTAAGGAGTTTTGACATCACACCCTTCCAAACCGTTTTGGTGGATGAGTTGATTCCCTATGTTGATGCAAATTTCAGAACAATTGCCGATCGTTCCCACAGAGCCATGGCCGGTCTTTCTATGGGAGGTATGGAGACCAAAATGATTACCCTCAACAAGCCTGAGGTCTTTTCACACTATGGACTTCTAAGTGGCGGTACCTACAGTCCCGAAGACATTAAAGACGGTGTAGAGGTAGATTTAATATTCCTAAGCTGCGGAAGTAAGGAAAGACCCGAAGCTGTGAAGAGCGCAGCAACTGCTTTAAAAGAAGCCGGGATAAATGCCGTTTCCTATATTTCAGAAGGAACTGCCCACGAATTCCAAACATGGCGCCGAAGCCTTCATGAACTTGCCCCGCTTCTTTTTAATTAATCGGGGATAAAGAAAGTAGCATGAAACATATAAAAGTAATTGTAGCGTTGATTGTATTGGCGGTGCACATGCCATGTGTGGCACAAACCGATTATATGCCCTCTGAGACCAATCAACCTGGAAAGGAATTCCCTAAGGTGAATTCTGAAGGTCGCGTTAGGGCTAGCATTCTTGCACCAGAGGCCAACAAGGTTCAGTTGGATATCGGTGGTGTTAAATATGATTTGACCAAGGATAGTGAAGGGGTCTGGACGGGCGAATCAGCCCCTCAAGACGAAGGTTTTCACTATTATCAGTTGAACATCGATGGAGCTTCCGTTCCCGACCCAGGTACCAAATACTATTATGGCGCCGGACGTTGGGGCAGTGGCATTGAAATCCCGGCCAAGGATCGTGAAATATATGCCTTGAAGAATGTCCCTCACGGAAGAGTTTCGGAGCAGCTTTATTTTTCCAACATTACCCAAGCTTGGAGAAGATGTTTTGTATACACTCCTCCCGGATATAACAAGAATACAGATGCCCAATACCCTGTACTATATCTTCAGCATGGTAGTTTTGAGGATGAAACAGGATGGGCCACCCAAGGAAAGGCCAATCTTATTTTGGATAATCTCATTGCTGCCGATAAAGCGGTTCCTATGATCATTGTTATGGACAATGGATATGCCTTTAAACCACAGGATAACAATTCAACAGGAGGAAATAGGAGACCACAATCCGCTTTTGAAGAGGTTTTGATCAACGAGGTCATTCCCATGATTGACTCCGAATACCGAACACATGCAAACCGTGAGCATAGGGCCATTGCCGGACTTTCCATGGGCGCAAACCAAACCATGCGAATTATTATGAACAATCTGGACAAGTTTGCCTACTATGGTGGTTTTAGCGGTACGTCCAACTATCCGACCAGTGATAAAATCGATACAAAAACATTTTTAAACGGAGCATTTGATGATGGTAAGGCCGTTGATGAAAAAATAAAAGTATTCTGGCTGGGATTGGGTACCAATGAACCCGACCCATTTCCGGGATCAGTTGGTGCTTTCAGGGAAATGTTGATAGAACAGGGAATAGACCATGTTTACTATGAATCCCCTGAAACGGCCCATGAATGGTTAACTTGGCGTAGAAGTTTATATCAATACGCACAGTTGCTTTTTCAAAAGTAAAACAATCGTAACTTAAAAAATAATACCATGAAATTTACAAGTTCATTCAATGTGGCTTTAGCATTTCTATTTGTATCAACCCTCTGTTTTGGTCAACAGGCCAATGTGAATTTGGATTATAATCCACAGAAAGATACAGAAGGGCTAATACCTTTCAGTGCGCAAGTGAACTCACCAGAAGTGCATGACGACCAAACTGTTACTTTTCGTTTGAAGGCGCCCAATGCACAAACCGTGGAGTTAAATCCTGGTGCTATCAATACCGTATTGGGTAAAGGAAGGGAAGCAATTCCATTTACCAAGGGAGAAGATGGTATTTGGACCTTGACCATTGGGCCACTTCCTCCTGATATGTACGCCTACCATCTTAAGGTTGATGGGGTACAAATGGCTGACCCAAATAATACCTATGCAGCCTTTACAGCCATGCCTCCCTACAGCGAATTGATTGTGCATGGCGATGGTCCCGCCTATTATGATGCAAAAAATGTTCCGCATGGAAATGTCACCCGTCACATCTATCATTCTGATGTGACCCAAGGGGAACGGGAACTGTATGTGTACACCCCACCTGGCTACGACCCTGAAAAAAAATATCCTGTATTGTATTTATTGGGGGGAAGTGGTGAACTGCCTTCAAATTGGGTGTATGATGGCAGAGCCAATCTAATCATGGACAATCTTTTGGCAGAAAATAAAGCCAAACCTATGATTATTGCCATCCCCAACAATCAAATCATACACAGAAACCATCCAAAGCATTCTGAACTCACTTTCGATATTTTTGAGAAAGAACTTAGAAACCATGTCATTCCCGTGGTCGATGCAAATTATAGCACGATTCCGAACCCCAAAGGAAGGGCAATCTCCGGTTTGTCCATGGGAGGTCGACATAGTATGTTTATTGGCTTCCGGTCACTTGATCTCTTTGCGAATTTTGGTATTCTCAGTGCTGGGGACACCACTGCGGAAACCACCTTACCCCATTTTTTAAATGACCCAGAAGTAAATAATAAGGTAGATTATCTTTTTGTGGGTCAAGGTACCAAGGAAGCGGAAGGTTTTTTCAATGCAAGGGTTCAGGGTCTTATAGACGCATTAAATAACCATGATATAGAACACGAATACTACGTAGGAGGAAACGGGGGGCATGACTGGTCCACTTGGCGACACCTCTTATATTATCGGTTCTTGCCCAACCTTTGGCAGAACGAATAAATCGTATTTAAATGAAAAATATAAGCTTACTCCTTGTTGCAGCCGCACTGATTTTTTTTAGTTCCTGTGCAGAACAAAAGCAGGAACCCGGTCTGGTAAAGACTACCAATGGAATGGTACAGGGCTCGGTTGAAGGAGATTTAACCGTTTATAAGGGAATTCCCTTTGCTGCTCCCCCGGTGGGAGACCTTCGATGGAAGGCTCCTCAGCCTATTGAACCCTGGGAAGGCATAAAACAAACTACCGAATTCGGTCCTGCTCCCATGCAGGGCGGAAATCCGCCTTCAGGAAAAAGTGAGGATTGTATGTATATTAATATCTGGAGCCCGGCAAAATCCCCAGATGAAAAGATACCGGTCTTGGTTTGGATCTATGGAGGCGGTTTTAGTTTTGGTTCTACCTCAGAACCGGTGTATGATGGCACCAACTTGGCCAAAAAAGGGGTCATTCTGGTCAGTATTCCTTACCGTGTGGGTCAATTGGGTTTTTTGGCACATCCTGAATTAAGTGCAGAGAATCCCAACAATGTTTCTGGTAACTATGGATTGTTGGACATGATTGCCGGGTTAGAATGGATACAAAAAAATATTGCTGCCTTTGGCGGCGACCCGGACAAAGTGACCATCTTTGGTGAATCGGCTGGGGGCATTGCCGTAAGTATGCTGTGTGCCTCTCCTTTGGCCAAAGGGCTGTTTCAGGGTGCTATTTCCCAAAGTGGAGGTTCCTTTGGACCTTCACGGCCAACCACATTTCCGGGTGAAAATATGAAGACCCTTGAGGTTGCTGAACAAGATGGGGTGAGCTATACCGAACAAGCGGGTGCGTCTAGTTTGGAAGAATTACGCGACATTCCTGCAGATAAGTTGCCCATGGGCATGGGTATGGGAGGTGGATGGCCCATTGTTGATGGTTATGTTATTCCCGATGACCAGTTTACGCTCTATGAATCGGGCCAATATAATGATGTACCTGTATTGATTGGCTATAATTCTGATGAAGGCGCCAGTTTTTCACGGGAAAAAGACCCAGAGAAGCATAAAGAAAGTGTACATCTCCGTTACGGCCCTTATGCCGATTCGCTTTTAGCGGCTTATCCCTTGGAAAATAATGAAGTGACCAAAACAGCCCGGGATCTGGCCCGTGATGCGGCCTTTGGTTGGCATACCTGGAGCTGGGCAAGGCTTCAGGCCAAAACAGGGGATTCCAAAGTATTCTATTATTATTTTGACCAGCATCCAGACTACCCCGAGGATTCTCCCAACTATGGAAACGGGTCCCCCCACGGTCAAGAAGTCGCTTACGTCTTTCTCAATCTTGATAACCCTGATTTAAGTGAAACGGATACTGAGATTTCAGAAGCCATGGGAACTTATTGGACCAATTTTGCCAAATATGGTAATCCCAATGGTGAAGGAATGCCCAATTGGCCAGCTTTTGACAATGACAGTAAAAAAGTCATATATTTTCAACAAAAACCACAGGTTGGTGAAGTGCCTAGCGAGACTTCATTGGAAGTCCTTGACAATTATTTTGAATGGAGGCGAACCCCTGAAGGAAAGGAATGGGCCCAATAATGATTTAACAAATGATAAAAAGTAAATGATGAAAAAAACAAACATCCCTATATTAACTACATTTCTAGTGTTATTTATGCTGGTAGGTTTCAACGGTATCGATAACAATGATTATCCAGCTCCAAAGAATACACCCATTTTTACCAATGTTGTGTATCAAGGCAACGATAAGGTGTATAACGATTATCCTTTGGAAGCCGGTGAGTTCTACAACCCCATTTTACAGGGGTGTTACCCAGACCCGGCCATCACCAGAAAAGGAGATGACTACTATTTGGTATGTTCCTCATTTGCCATGTTTCCCGGGGTGCCCATCTTCCATTCCAAGGATTTGGTTAACTGGACACAAATTGGCCATGTTCTTGATCGAGTGTCGCAATTGGATGTCCATGACACCGGAATAAGCCAAGGTGTATATGCCCCGGGCATCACGTATAACCCAAATAATGACACGTTCTATATGATCACTACCGCATTTGCCGGTGGTGCTGGAAATATTGTGGTAAAGACCAAGGATCCAAAAAAAGGTTGGAGTGATCCGTACCACCTCAAATTTAACGGTATTGACCCATCATTGTTTTTTGATGATGATGGCAAGGCCTATGTAGTGCACAACGATGCTCCTGATAGGGGAAAGGAACTCTACAATGGGCATAGGGTCATTAAGGTATGGGAATACGATCTGGAAAAAGACCAAGTCATTGAAGGAACTGACAAGATCATTGTGGATGGTGGTGTTGACATTTCTGAAAAACCCATTTGGATTGAGGCGCCCCATATTTATAAAAAAGATGGCAAATATTATTTGATGTGCGCCGAAGGCGGTACAGGTGATTGGCATAGTGAAGTTATTTTTATTAGCGATAGCCCAACGGGCCCATTTGTGCCAGCACCAAGCAATCCAATCCTAACCCAGCGTTATTTCCCTAAGGAAAGAGAGAACAAAGTGGACTGGACGGGCCATGCCGATTTGGTTTTGGGTCCGGATGATAAATATTATGGTGTTTTTCTGGCAGTTCGACCTAATGAAGAGAACAGGGTAAACACAGGCAGGGAAACCTTCATTTTGCCGGTGGATTGGTCAGGAACATTTCCTGTTTTTGAAAATGGATTGGTTCCAATGGAACCAAAACTAAAAATGCCGGAAGGCGTAGAAAACAAAATGGGACAGGAAGGTTATTTTCCCAACGGAAACTTTACCTATACCGAAGATTTCTCATCAGAAAAATTGGATTATAGATGGATTGGCCTCCGCGGGCCTAGGGAAGCTTTTATGGAGCAAACCAAAAAAGGATTGGAAATTACGCCTTTTGAAACAAATATCAAGGAAGTAAAACCCACATCAACCCTTTTCTACCGTCAACAACACGATAGTTTTTCCTTCACCTCCACTTTGGAGTACAAACCGAAATCCGAAAAAGATTTAGCCGGTGTGACGGCCTATCAGAATGAAGGCTCCAATTATGTGTTTGGACTTACTAAAAAAGGAGGCGATTACTTCTTGGTGCTTGAAAAAAACAGATGGCCCAGAAGACAAGGCGAAATTATCTCAGAGGTGCTGGCGAGCAAAAAAATTGATTTGTCCGGACCAATTACCTTAAAAATTGAAGCGGAAGGTGACAAGTATTCGTTCAGTTATTCCACCAATGGAACCGATTTTGAGAATGTGGGTGGTACCGTTTCAGGGGATATTCTTTCCACGGATGTTGCCGGTGGGTTTACCGGAGCGCTGCTGGGGTTGTATGCCACTAAAGTAAATGACATCATACCTCAATAATAACTAACTAGACCAACATTAAAAATAGGACATGAAAAAATCAGCACTACACTTTTGTCTCTTGGTGGCCATGCTCGCATGCTCGGGAAAAATTATGGCACAAGACCCCAATTTTCATATTTATTTGAGCTTGGGACAATCAAATATGGAAGGGAATGCCCGTATAGAGCCACAGGACACAGTTGACGTTAATGACCGTTTTAAGGTCTTGGCGGCAGTGGATTGTCCAGACCTGAATCGGGAAAAAGGAAAATGGTATACTGCGGTACCTCCTTTATGCAGATGTAAAACGGGTTTGACCCCCACCGATTATTTTGGAAGAACACTGGTGGAAAAACTGCCGGACAGTATACAGGTTGGGGTTATCAATGTTGCCGTAGGAGGCTGCAAAATTGAGTTGTTTGATAAGGATAACTACCAAGAATATGTATCAACTGCCCCAGATTGGCTAAAGAACATGGTGGCGGAATATGATGGAAACCCATACGGTCGCCTTGTGGAAATGGCCAAGATTGCACAGAAGGACGGAGTAATCAAAGGCATTCTGTTACATCAGGGAGAATCCAATACAGGAGACACCCTTTGGCCCCAAAAAGTGAAAACGGTTTACGACAACCTCCTTGAAGATTTGGATTTGGAGGCGTCAAAAACGCCTCTGTTGGCCGGAGAAATGGTACATGCCGATCAGGGAGGCAGATGTGCCAGTATGAATGAGATTGTGGCTACATTACCAGAAACCATTCCCAATGCGCACATAGTATCCGCCAAAGGATGCCCCGATGCTTGGGACAACCTTCATTTTAACGCCGAAGGCTATCGTATGTTGGGTCGAAGGTATGCCATAAAACTGCTGAATGTGCTTCGGAATAAAGCCAATGATCCCGTAGCCGAAAAACATGCTCCTGCTGGATTTGATGAAGCCAGAAATGGAATATCAAAAGGTAGGATTGATAGCATTACTTATCGATCAAAAACCGTTGGTACCGATAGAAAGGCAATTGTTTACACCCCTCCGGGCTTTAGTAAATCAAAAAGATATCCGGTATTGTACCTTTTACATGGTATTGGGGGCGATGAAAAGGAATGGTTGAACCAAGCCCATCCCCAAGTAATTCTGGACAATCTTTATGCGGATGGAAAATTGGAACCCATGATCGTGGTGATGCCCAATGGGCGGGCCATGAAGAATGATCGTGCCGAGGGTAATATTTTCAGCAGTGACAAGGTAGAGGCATTCGCTACCTTTGAAAAGGACCTTTTAAACGACTTGATTCCCTATGTGGAGAAGAATTTTAAGGTCTTTAAAGATAGGGAACACAGAGCCATATCCGGTCTTTCCATGGGGGGAGGGCAAACCTTGAATTTTGGCCTTGGTAATATAGAAACCTTTGGTTGGGTTGGGGCATTTTCATCAGCGCCCAACACCAAACCGCCCCATGAACTGCTTCCTGATCCGGAAAAGGCCAAAGCATTGGAATTACTTTGGATTTCTTGTGGTGATGCAGATGGCTTAATGCCGTTTAGCAAGCGAACCAGCGATTATCTGCGTGATCATGACGTCCCCCATATTTTCTATGTGGAACCTGGAGGGCACGATTTTGAAGTTTGGAAGAATGATCTCTATATGTTTTCGCAATTACTGTTTAAACCAGTGGATAAATCCATTCTCAATAAATACAGTGTTTTGGGTTTACCGGCCAGTACCAATGTACGGCGCGCCCAATATCCGCAAATTTTACCCGATAGCAGGGTTGTTTTTAAAACCAAGGCACCAGAGGCAGGGCACGTGCAGCTAGACCTTGGTAAAAAATACGATATGGAAATTGATGATGAAGGGTTTTGGTCAGTGACCACAGACTCCATCAGCGAAGGCTTTCATTACTATTCACTGATTCTAGATGGGGTGGCCGTGGCAGACCCTGCCAGCGAGACG
>JAUIBH010000159.1 GCA_030427985.1 Bacteroidia bacterium
TTTCGCCATCACGTTTACGTCCGGATATCAACCAAGCTCCGGCCAAATCCCCCGGGGAACCATCATCCAAACGGGACCATACTTTGGTGTCAATGGTCAGTTTTTCACCCATAAACTCATAGGGAACACTATGGGTAGTCCCCACTAAATTGGGGTTAGCAGATGCAAATTCCACTGTATAGACCAGCTCCCCATTTTGCGAGTTGAAGTTTCCGCCCATGGTACCGATAAATTTTCCTGTTTTCTTTTCATGGATGGTTTCGGAAAAATAGTTGTCAGAAAAGAGGGTTATGTGTGTAATCTCCTTTCCTTCATCATTCAATGAGCTGGTCTCCCAAGCACCTTGAAAATTTTGTGCGGAGAGAAAACACAATGGAGTAAATGCCAAAACGGAAAAAAGAAACATTTTCATAAGTCAGTAAGTTTTTAAACAAAAAATGCTGTTGCTTTTAGAAAAAGACAACAGCATTTCAAAGATTTTATGGGTAAGAACCTATACTAGAATGTCCTTAAATACTCGGCCACATCCCTAGCCTCATCTTCGGTTAGGTTTTGGTTGAGCATGATCGCGTTATTGTATTCTTTCAACAAGGCTTTTGCAATGGGGTCTTCTTTGAGCATTCCATCAGGGTTTAAGATCATGTTCATGACCCATTCTGGACTTCTGCGTTCGTAAACACCTTTTAATGCAGGACCGATCATACGTTTGTCTATCATGTGGCAAGCCACACAAATGCCATCGAACTTGGCCTTTCCGCGAGCAACCATTTCTTCATTAATTTCAGCAGGGAAATCCAAATTTTTAATGGGGCCAACACCCTTGTTGTCCAAATCCACAGGTACTGCTTCATTGGTTTTGGCTTTGGTTTCCTCGGTTTTGGTACGGCTTACTTCAAAACCATCATCCTTTTTTTCTTCTTTTTTTCCACCACAACTGGCCACAAGGGCTCCCAATGCTAGAAAAAGAAATATTTTTTTCATCTTGATCAATTCTATACTAGTTTGTGTTAATTGCAGCTACTAAGATAGGTAATTGAAGGCTAATTTAATAGTGGTTTTTGTATTCCGCATGGCAATTGAGGTTTAACTTACAGATGATCAAAGAATTCCAAAGCTCTTTTCTCGGTATAGGTGATGTTTTGCTTGCCCCAAAAACCTACATGACCACCATATTTTGGAGTCTCCAAATATAGATTAGGATTGTGTTCAACTTCCGCAAAAGGATAACATTCGGGACCCAAAAAAGAATCATCTAGCGCATTGATGATCAAACTTGGCACTTTAATATATGGTAAAAATTGAAGGGAACTGCATTGTGTGTAATAATCCAGCGCATCTTTAAAATTGTGGGCCTTACTGGTATAGATGTCGTCAAAATCCTTTAGGGTCTTGATTTTTTTGATGTCCGAATCAGAAATAAGTTCTGGAAACAAGGCTTGTTTTTGTTTGAGCTTGCTGATTAAATTTCCCTTGAAACGAATGGCATATAAGATGTTTTTGAAGCTAAGAAGCTGTTGGCATGAACTGTGCAAATTACACGGCACTGAAACAGCAACAGCCCCTTTTATTTCTTTTGAAATAGTTTCTGCTTCACCCAAATATTTTAATACAAGGTTGCCGCCAAGACTAAAGCCTTTTATGTAGATGTCCGAATAGTCCTTGGTTTTCAAAATGTGGTTTATCACTTCCTTGAGGTCCTCCGTAACTCCGGAATGGTAGGATCTATACAGTTTGTTGGTCTCGCCGCTACACCCCCGATAATTTACCGCACAGGCATCATATCCGTTTTGGTTGAGAAGTTTGGCACTTCCGGTAATGTAGGGGCGCTGACCGTCACCTTCCAAGCCGTGGAGCAAAATGACCAATTTTTTTGAAGATGTAATGGAATCACTCCAGTCCAAATCCAAAAAATCGCCATCTGATAGGGTTAAACGCTCCCTTTTTTGAACTACCCCATTTACCCTTCTAAATAGACCATAGTAAATGGTGGCTAAATGGGCATTTTTAAAAAAGAGTGGTGGAACGTAATGGGATGAAATTTTGGGCATTAATACAATATATTATGCTGGGGCTGTACTTTTTCAGGTAAATTAACCTCATCCAACATGTCCCTAAGGTCTATCTCAATGGTACGACACAAGGCCGTCATTGGAACATCATTAATACGTCCTTCGAAGGGATCCTCGCTATTACTTCCAATTTTCTCCATAGTGGTAAAGATCCATGAAATGAGAACGGAAAAGAAGACCATCAATCCTAGGTACCACCAGTCATGGCTTTCATTCAAGCTTTGAAGTTGGGTCTCAAACACATTGAGCAACCCAAATGGGAGCAAAAGAATAAAAATCCAAGTAAAAATTGTACTGAAATACGCATATTGTCTGGGAAAAGGTGTGTTTTTAATACGTTCACACTTTCCTTGAAGGTTGTACATTTCCTCTAAATTGTTATGGAAGACCTGTTTGTCGAACTCTGTTATTTTTCCAGCTTTCAATAATTGTTTAAGTTGTTGCCCTTGGTTTTTGATGAGGTGGGTGGCCACATTTTTTCTGTTCTCCAAATCGGCTATTTCTTCTTGGGATAGCAGCAAATCCATTCCATCACAAGCAGGATTTCGCTCTCCATGTTTATCAAACAAGCGTTCCACGGCTCTGTTCTCCCTTATGGAAAAGCTGTTGGGCTGGCGCAGTTGTATTCGAAGTGCATTGATCCAAGCGATATGTCTATAGATCAATGTAATTTGGGCATTACGATCGTTTTCCACAAAACTCAATACATTATTGGCCCAAGTGCGGGAGTAATTTACGATGCCGCCCCATATTTTTCGCCCCTCCCAAAAGCGGTCATAGCTCTGGCTATTCTTGAAACCAATATAGAAAGCCACAGCAATACCGATTACCGAAAGGGGTTGAAAAGGAATATCGATGTGGGTCCAACCCAAAGAGGCATATACGTAAAATATGATGCTTGAGTAAAGCACGAAAAAAACAAGATTTTTCCAAGCATAACGTAGAGTAATGTGCCAGCTGATATTTCTTTTGATATACATGGGTCCTATTGTTGGTTACACTTTACAAAATACAAAAGAAAAGTTCCTGCAGTTAATCCTTTGGAAAGGTTTTTAGCAATTGATATTGTTCCTCAACAGCAGCTTTAAACTCCTGCTTTAAGGTTTTTACTAATTGTGACACGGGCAAAACATTTTCTACTGCCGTGACACCTTGACCTGCCGACCAAATGGTTTTCCAGGCCTTGGCCTCAGTATCGAGTTCCTTGCCAAAATCGATTTTACGATCTTTTTTCAAGTCCTCTT
>JAUIBH010000073.1 GCA_030427985.1 Bacteroidia bacterium
ATGGCGGGAGACCCCTCCTATCCGGACCTTGCCGCCACCACAACCATTACGGTGGATGCAACGGACCCAACGGGAACAGCACCTTCATCGGTAACGGTGTATTGCTCCGCCGATATTCCTGCTGCAGATGTTTCCAGCATTACTGATGAAGCGGACAATTGTGACCCTAGTCCAACTGTGACTTTTATCAGCGATGTAAGTGATGGGGGCACCAATCCTGAAACCATTACCCGTACCTATCGGATTACGGATGCCTCTGGCAATTCGTTGGATGTATACCAATTCATCACCGTAACACCTTTTACCATAACAGCACAGCCTAGCAATCAAAATGTAATTATAGGAAACAATGGCACCTTTTCGGTGACTACCAATGGCGCCGATACCTACCAATGGGAAGTGAGCACCAATGGCGGTGGCTCTTTTGCTTCCATTACCGATGGCGCCGAATATTCCGGCACCCAAACGGCCACACTAACGGTAACCAGCCCAGATATGAATAAAAATGGTTATGTCTATCGGGTGCAGGTGTCCAATTCGGGGGCGACTTGTGGGGATTTAACCTCCAATGAAGCTACATTGACCACAACCATTGGTACTGTGATCACCAACCGACGAGTTACGTACCGGGTGAACAAAAACTGACCTAAACAAACAACCCAACCAATACTACAAGAAGCCCTGCACCTTTGCAGGGTTTTCTTTTTCATGCCCCCTTACTTCACTTCAATCCAATTACCTTTTGAAATAATGATATATTTGAAGGAGGAGTGTAAATACATTAAAAACAACCCATTATATCGATAGCATTCCGTTTTGGGGGTATATAGCTGTATTTTACATCCATAAAAACAAGTTAGCTGCAAGCTGAAAAAAACAAAGACAATAAATGAACATTAAGCATAATGAATTAAATATATCAAAGGAAAATCCTTTTGCGAACTGCAAACTTGATAGAAAAAAATATGCTGATGTTTTAACTAATATTGTTAATTCCTACACATATGGTTTCGTTCTTGGAATAAATAATAAATGGGGAACCGGAAAAACCACGTTTGTAAGAATGTGGCAAAAGGACTTAGAAAATAACGGACATAAAACAGTTTATTTCAACGCTTGGGAAAATGACTTTGAGGATAATCCATTGACAGCATTAATGGGAGAATTAAAAACTCTGACAAAAAAATCAACTGAACAAGAATTTAAATCAACTTTAAAGAAAGCCGCAACTTTATCTAAACATATTGCACCTGTAATAGCTCAAGCACTAGCCGACAAATATATTGACACAAAAGGAGTTAAAGATGCGATTGCAGGAGTAACCAAAGGACTATCAGATGTTTTTGAAAATGAGGTAAACGAATATGCCGAAAAGAAAAAGAGTATTACAGAATTCAAAAAAAGTCTATCGGAATTTATTGCAAATACGTATGAAGGAAAACCTTTAATTTTCATAGTTGACGAACTTGATAGATGTAGACCAAATTATGCTGTATCAATTTTAGAACAGATTAAACATTTCTTTTCTGTTCCAAATGTGGTGTTTGTATTATCTATTGACAAAGTACAATTAGGTAATGCGATAAAAGGTGTTTATGGAAGTGATTTCATTGACTCAGAGGAATATTTAAGACGATTTATTGACTTGGAATATTCTATTCCCGAACCAGAGGCTGATGTCTTTTACAAATACCTCTTTGAGTATTACGAATTCAATGAATTCTTCAACTCTACGGAACGACAAAAATATCGTGAATTACAAAAGGATAGCGAATACTTTTTGAGAATAGCCAAATTATTATTTACGAACCGAAATATTCCACTAAGACAACAAGAAAAGATTTTTGGATTGGCAAGAGTAGCTTTAAGAAGTTTCAACTCTAACAACTATGTAGTTCCACATATATTTCTTTTTCTAGCTTTTATTAAAATAACGGACAATGAATTTTACACTGGTTTGAAAAATAAAGAACTAACTCTTTTGGAGGTTCAGGAGAGGTATTTAAAAACGATTATTTCAAATAAGAATGACGAAACAGAAAACGAATTAATGTGGCTAGAAGTTTATTTGGTTAATTTCTATCACAACTTTTTAGAATCGAGATACTATCGCAAAAAGCTATATGAATATGATAGTGAGTCAAGTTCAAATAAACTTTTAATAGATTCTATAATTAATAAAGACAAAAATTCGAGCTTCTTGAGTATCCTTGAAAATATTCACAGAGGACGTAGTGAAGGAGATTTAGATTTAGGCTACTTCTTAAACCGAATTGAATTATTAGAAAATTTAAAAACATAAAAAGCCAGCAGCTAACAATGGCTATAAGTAATTGCTTGTTCTCGCCTACTTCTGAAAATCCTCGCGGATTTTCAGTTTGGTGTGTACTTACAAAGTTTCGTGCTAACCCACGCAACTACTCATAGCCAAGACCGCAATATATTTGAACTAAAATCTTATGGCTCAAAACAAGACAAAACCTACCAATAAAAATCCTCTTGAATTTATTGATGCCATTCCCAACGAGGGCCTCAAAAAGGATGCAAGGATTGTGATGAAAAAAATGGAGAAGATCACAGGACATAAACCTGTAATGTGGGGGCCTGCAATAATAGGTTTTGGACATTTTATCCTTACATATGAAAGTGGTCGTGAAACGGAATTACCGCTAATTTCATTTTCTCCAAGAAAACAACAGCTCGTATTGTACATCCTGAACAATTCCGAAAATCAAAAAGAACTGCTTAAAAAGTTGGGGAAACATAGCACAGGCAAAGTTTGCCTTTACATTAAAAAACTTTCAGACATCAATATTGATGTCCTTGAAGAAATTATTGACTCCTCCTTTAAAAAAGCTATCCAGAGATAAATCTATTAAGACCTGCCACAACATCAAACCACCAAAGACAGAGCCAAATCCACCGAATCAGTTAGTTCCTTTTTGTCTGAGTTGATTTTAGAAACCACTTGAATACCATTATATAGTATTAATAAGTAAGAGGCCATTGCCCTTAAGTCTTTACCTTCACTTATTTGGCCTTTGGCTTGCCCCTTTTTAAGGTATTCATAAAATAGATTTTCAAAATCTCGCCAATTGCTTGACAGGATTTCCAGACACTCGTTATTATTAGGAACGAGCTCAGTGGTGTTGTTTACCGCAAAACAGCCTTTTCTGTCGTCATCAAGCATAGCTTCGTCAATAGCTTCATTAAAAAGTTTGGAAAAACCCTCTCTAACATTGGGTTGACTTTGAAAAAGCTGGTTAATTCTATCGATATTTTGTTTACGGTAAAGCGCAAAGGACTTTTTAAAAAGTTGTTCCTTATCCCCAAAAGTGTCGTACAAGCTTGCCCTGTTTATGCCCAAATGAGTCACCAAATCCTGAATGGAAGTTGCCGAATACCCTTGCTTCCAAAACAAATTCATTGCTTTGGTCAAGATTTCATTTTCATCAAATAACTTTACTCTCGGCATACTACAAAATGTGGAAGCGCTTAAAAGCGCTTCCACAAAAATATTCCATTGGAACATTCATTCCAAATATGGATACAAAAATTACGCTGCAAATATTGGATTGATGTTCAGTCCGCCATCCACATTATATTCGGCCCCAGTAATAAAAGAAGCTTTATCTGAAGCAAGGAAAGCGGCCACCTCTGCGATCTCTTCGGGTTGTCCGTACCTTTTTAAAGGAATCCGATTTTGCATCATATCCCCCATTCCTTTTAATTGCTCTTCCGTCATCCCTGTCTTACTAAAAATAGGTGTCGCGATTGGTCCAGGGTTAAGCGCATTTACCCTGATTTTTCGTGGAGCCAATTCTGTAGCGGCCGCTCTGGTGTACGAATTTAAGGCTGCTTTGGTAGCCCCATAAATCGCGGTGTTGGGCATTCCCGTATACGCATTGATGGATGACAGGTTTATAATACTACCGCCATCATTAAGAATAGGAAGAAATTTCTCGATGGTAAAAACGGCTCCTTTAAAATTAATGTCCAACAAAGTGTCAAACCCATCTTCTGAGTTTTGCCCTACGGGCATGGGAATAAAAACACCAGCATTGACAAACAAAATATCAATTTTCCCAAATTCGTCCTTGACCAGATTTACAGCCGCATCTATAGCGGATAGATCTAAAACATCTGCTATAATGCCTTTAACCCCTAATTCTGCGGCTGCCGAATCCACTTTTTCTGTTGAGCGTCCAGTAATGATTACTGTTGCACCCTCTGCTTTTAATTTTTTGGCGGTTGCGTATCCGATACCACTGTTTCCGCCGGTTATCACGGCTACTTTTCCGTTTAATGTACTCATTTTTTGTTTTTTAATTATTAATATTGGAACGTTCGTTCTGATTACAAATGTATGTATAACAGAACAATCATTCCAAATAAAAAGTGCTTTAATTATTGGAAAAAAATTACGCAACCAACAGCATATCTATAAATTAGTACTTGAACCCATGTGAATGTTATAAATTTATGCTCACTGTTGAACTAAAAACCAGCTGTATTTGTTTACAAAACCACTAGCTCTAAGCAAAACTCTTTTGAAACATCATGCCACAGAACTTTAAAATACCTCATATTCAAAAAAATTACCTTGTTTTCTTGACGGTTACTGCATTAATGCTCATAAGTGCTTGTCGCACTAAAACCCAAAAAGTAAATGATAACAATCCCGCCACCGAAGAAAATCTTTATTTAGGACAAAATCCACCGGGATCCACACCAGAACCTTTCGCCCCCGGAATAGTATCCACAGAAGATTGGGAGGTCAGCGGTGTCTTTACCCCCGACCTAAAAGAGTTTTATTTTATTCGGCTGGATGCAAACAGGGAAAAACAGGAAATGGTAACACTAACAAACAAAAAAGGCCAATGGCATGAAACAGCAACTACTCCCCGCAGGGGACAACCTTTTTTTGCTTCAGATGGGAAAACCATGTATTTAAGTAGTCGCTACAGAAAGCGTACAACAACTGGTGACTGGTCCGAAATGGAAGCCCTTTCTTCTCCCTTTGATACGCTACCAACCATGCGACTTTCCGTGTCTGACAAAGGGACATACTTTTTTGACGAGTTTAAACGGGATTTTACAGGTGATATTTGGTATTCGCAATTGGTTGATGAAAAACACGAGGAACCTAAACGCCTAACCAGCACCATCAATAACGGGAAAAGTTTCCACCCGTTTATCGCTCCAGATGAGTCCTATCTGATTTTTGATAGTGAAAGAGAGGGCGGATATGGGGATTCCGACATTTATATCAGTTTTCGTGAGCAAGATGGTTCTTGGGGCGAGCCCATTAATTTAGGGGACCAAATAAATACCGAAGCCTGGGAAGCTTGTGCCAGTGTTACACCGGATGGGAAATACCTCTTCTTCAATAGAACAGTAGGACCTGTTCCCTATGAAAATGATGATTATGAGAATGTAGATATATTTTGGGTGGACGCCCAAGTTATCGAAAACCTCAAAAACAAATAAAACATCCATGACCACTTAGCCAAAAAATGCAATGATCAACAAAGACAATTCACCATCATATACATGGGGAGACAACTGCCTCAGCTGGGTTTTTGTGGATAACGAAAATCTTTCCGTAAAAATGGAATCCATGCCGAGTTGGACCAAGGAAAAACTACATTTTCATTCAAAAGCACAACAATTCTTTTTCATACTAAAAGGCGTGGCCACGTTTTACATTTTGGATAAAGTAAAATCCGTTCCAGAAAACAGTGGAATCTTAATCGACCCGAAAACAGAACACTACATTGCAAACGAAACTGAAAACAATCTGGATTTTCTTGTAATTTCACAACCCACCACCAATAACGACCGAACCATAGTTGAGTAATCTCAATGAGCATCTTTGAAAACATAAAAAAAGGCATTCCGAATACAATTACCCTGCCCGTTGCGTTGAAAAAATTCTGCGAATGGACCGAACAACACGGATATCCCATTAGCGGATGCTTTGAACTAAGGGCCGATGATGGGGAAACCATGCGCTATTGGCTTGGTTTTGATGATATATCTGATAGGTTTGGCTTATTTGGAGCGGGTGCGTCCGGCGATATTTATGCCTTTTGGTTAGCAGATGATGGCAGTCAGAAAATAGTGCATTTGGGCTCCGAAGGAGACGCCATCTATATTCTCGCTGATAATTTTGTTGATTTCTTACGACTATTGGCCATTGGATATGACGAAATAGGGTTTGCCGACATGAACAAAACTGCTGAAGAATGGAATTTGGAGGTAGGAAACGACCAAAATGAGGGGATTAATCCTAAATTCAGGGCGTGGGTGGAGCAAGAGTTTAAGGTGAAAGTCCCCAAAAAAGGAAACGAGATAACCAATTTTAAGGATAGGGAATTCAACGATTGGATTGAAAGGCAACTCCAGAAATACTCCTAAAATTACCTTTCAGACCCAAAATCAAAAAGGCCAAAAAAGTATATACCCAACTATGACTTGGAAGATAATTTTTTCCATTCAACAAGGCAATTCGCAGTTGAATTGGTCATCCAAACCGTATTCCAAAGCTATCTTACCACAGCAAAGGCATTAAATTTCCAAGTTTGGGTGCAATTCCTTTACCGCATTGATCAGTTCCTGGCTATCTTTTCTACTTTTAAAAGCTTCATTTTGAAAAAGCTCAACCGCAGAATTGTAATAGTATATTTTCTTTATCTCATTTCCTAGTTTTGATTTTATCTCTTCAAAAACATAAATAAGCAACTCAGGAAAGTCAGGTCTGTTCATTGCTGTTTTATTAGATAACGCTTTGATGCAAATATTAACAGGACCAAAGGGCTTTACCCCTTTTAGATAAGCTTCTCCATCTACAGGTTTATGGTAAATTTCTCTGTAAACTTCGTGTCGCTCACCCAATAACACTTCACAGGCTTCTGGAAAACTTACGGTGAGGTCCATCAATCGTTTTAAAACCTTACCAAAACCAGCTCTTTTGGCCGCTTCTTCGTTCCAAAGAGCTCTTTCCATTTGTTCAAAGAAAAGCCCGCCAATGTAGTTTTGCCATATATCAAAGCGATCAATGGCTCTAATGACTTTTTCTTCCCAAACTTGGTCATCTGAAACGGTAGCAAGATCAAATTCTAGGTTCATGAATTTTATTTCAGTCATACCACAGTTTATCACATGTACAAAAAGTGTCAAGTAATCTTTTCTTTCCAACATCAAGGGGTGCTCAAAAAGCGTCTCAAAAAACTCATAGTGACCCATATCTGGATTGCCCAACCTCTTTTCGGCTTCTTCCAAAACATAGGTCAACACCTCTGAAAAATCCTCCCTTTGAAAAGCCGCATCGTTATTCAATGCCCTGGCACAAAAGTCCATCGTATACAAATGACAATCTCCAACTTGGTCAAGTGTAGGACTATCATCCCAAAATGGGCCATAGACCTCGAGAGGATTCTCATACTCATCATAATCTATCAGTTCATCTTCAAGATAATCTCCCCATATTTTTTCACAAACGGTTTCAAAATTTGGGGTCAGGTCCATCAAACCTTTTATAACCCTACCAAATCCGGGGCGTTGTACGGCCTCTTCCTTTAAAAGTGCCTTTTCCGTTAGTTCTGTAAGTAATGTAACATCCTCTTCTTCAAAAATGTTTGCATTGGAAAAAATGGAAAACATTTCCTTTTCCCAAGTTTCGTTATCCGCGGTGTCGTTCAGATTGTCCCAGTTAATGTCCATAGTTTTGTTTTTAATTTTTGATGCTGCATATTATTGAAACAGCTCTTCCTGAAGACGCGCCATTTGACCAAAGGCCAATTTGAATTGACGGTTACTCATTTTTATCATTTATAATGTGGTCAATACGGTGAAAATAATCTCTGGGATATGTACACAGACTACGTTTGATTTGAATTAAGTATCTTACGCTTAAACTCTTAGGAAGATAGCAGAAACAAAAAAATGAAATCACTAGAGATACTTGACTATAAAATCCCCATATCATTAGGGGCTTTGGCTTTAACATTTGCCATGATCATTGGGGAATATTTTAACGGAGGAGTGATCACCCATCATTTGCTGGCCGATGATAATTTACCGGGAATTTCCAATTGGTGGGGACTCGTGACCATCCCATTATTAACCTATGTGGTGATTACTTTAATTCAAAGAAGAAAAGACAGCGCAACCACCCAAAATGATTCAAATAGGATTTTATACAGATTCTTCGGTGCACTTTTCTTTGGTTTTCTAATGTCCATTTTGTGGAACTTTGAACTTGTGGAGATTATGCAATACTTGATTTTGTTACCCGTGGTCATCGCATTGTTCCATCCCGTATATCTGCCCGAATGCCTTTTGGGGTTTGTATATGGTATGCTGTACACTTTCGGCGGAATTCTACCCATACTCATAGGACTGGTTTTAACAGTATTGTGCTTTATTGCCTACAAGGTCATTCGGGGAGGAATACTGTTTTTGGTTTCCAAATCGTAATTGAAACCCAACATAGTGAACATAAAAAACCCCTTAAATCGTTGATTTAAGGGGTTTTTGTTGGCCTACAAGGACTCGAACCTTGAACGACTGAACCAAAATCAGCTGTGTTACCAATTACACCATAGGCCAGTACCACATTTGAGCGTGCAAATTTATAACAAACTTTGGTTTCAACAAATATTTTAGCAAGATTACACGCTATTTTTCCATCCTTTAGTGTTAAAGCTTTTTCAAAAAGGGTAAACCTTCTCTCTGATATTTACTAAATTCGCCACAACTTGGTTAACTACCATCTCTATGTTTGCAAAAGACTTCAAAAAATGGGATACCATCCTTGGGTGGATTTCCTTCGCCATAGCCTTTATCGTATATGCTATAACCGTTGAACCCACCGGAAGTTTTTGGGATGCCGGGGAATACATTTCAACCTCTGCCAAACTACAGGTGGGCCATCCACCCGGAGCACCACTCTTGCAGATGATCGGCGCCTTTTTTGCCATGTTCGCCTTTGGCGACCCATCAAAAATAGCGCTCATGGTCAACGCTGTATCGGTAGTTTCAAGTGCTTTTGCAGTGCTTTTTACGTTTTGGACCATCACCAATTTGGTTCAAAAAATGATAGCGAAAGACAAAGTTATCACCAACAGCAAGGCCATTGCCATTTTGGGAAGTGGGCTGGTCGGTGCATTGGCTTTTACCTTTTCAGATAGTTTTTGGTTTAACGCCGTGGAGACCGAAGTATATGCCATGGCCAGCCTTATCATGGCCCTTTTGCTTTGGTTGGGCTTAAAATGGACCGATAACCTGGACGACCCCAGGGGGCACAGATGGCTTTTGCTTATCTGCTTTTTGATCGGCCTTACTTTTGGCATCCAGTTCATGGGCTTTTTGGCCATTCCCTCCATAGGATTGTTGTATTACTTTAAAAAGTACAAGGAGACTTCCGTAAAGAATTTCCTGTTGGCCAATGTAATTGTAATAGCCCTGTTGATATTGGTCTACAAATTCTCTTTGACCTATGTTTTAGAACTTTTTGGTTGGAGCGAAGTATTCTTTATCAACGAAATTGGACTGCCCTTCAATTCGGGAACCATTATTATGGGGCTCCTTTTTATAGCGGCCTTTTACTTTGGATTGAACTACACCCGAAAAAACAACTACTACTCGGCCAATACCATTGTGCTTTGCATGATGTTCGTTTTTCTTGGTTTCTCTTCATGGCTGATGCTGCCCATTCGTGCCAACGCCAAAACCGTGGTGAATGAAAATAATCCAGCCGATGCCCGTGCCCTTTTGGCCTATTACAATCGGGAACAATATCCCGGGGTGGAAAGTCCAGTCTATGGCGCTTATTATTCCGATACGTTTGCACCTGCTGGTGAGGACAAGGACGACAGTCCCAAATATGAAAAAGACCTCAAATTGGGAAAATACGTCATCGTAAACCACTATGAAGATGCCATTCAAGGACCCAATAAAAAGCATGTAGGCTTATTGCCCAGAATGTGGAGCGACCAACATGCCGAAAACTACATGCGCTATTTTGGCGTACTGGACTTCCGAATAAAATCAGAATACATCTCCAACAACGAACTCAGGGATGCCGTCAACCAATTCAAGACCGCATATTCCCAAGGTGAACTGGATTCTGAACAATATATTCGGTTTTTACGCGAATTTGGGGACTACATTGAAGTGGAACCCCCAACCGTTTGGCAGAACATAAAATACCTTTTTGATTTCCAATTCGGGTATATGTACATGCGGTACTTCATGTGGAATTTTGTCGGTCGGCAGAACGATGTCCAAGGTAGGTACGATGAGAATGGACACTGGCTCAGCGGTATTGGATTTATGGATAGTTTAAGGCTCGGCAGCCAGAAAAACCTCCCCAGCGATTGGGAGAACAACAAAAGCCGAAACACTTATTTCTTCTTGCCCTTGCTCTTGGGAATTATTGGGATTGTATTTCAGATTTCAAAAAACCCAAAGCATTTTTGGGTGCTATTGGTGTTTTTTCTGTTTACCGGGCTCGCCATTCAGTTTTACACCAACCCCTACATCTTCCAACCCAGGGAACGGGATTATTCGCTCGTAGGGTCCTTTTACATTTTCTGTATTTGGATTGGCATTGGGGTATATGGCCTGTTCGATGAATTTAGAAAGTTTATTGCTCCCAAAATTGCTGCCCCGGCAATTGCAACCATCTGCCTTTTGGCCGTACCCTTGTTGATGGGCTTCCAAAACTGGGACGATCATGACCGATCAGATCGTTATACGGCACCAGCAACAGCAAAGGCCTATTTGGACTCCTGCCAAGAAGATGCAGGTGCCATTTTGTTCACCATTGGGGACAACGACACCTTCCCCTTATGGTATGTTCAGGAAATTGAGCAGTACCGAACGGATGTCCGTATTGTGAACACTAGTCTCTTCGCAACGGATTGGTACATTGACCAAATGAAGCGGAAGGCTTATGAGAGTGATGCCATTCCCTCTCAACTTACCCATGACAAATACCGATATGGTACGCGTGATGCCATTTATTACAGGGGTATTACGGACAACCGCTGGAGCATCAAAGATTTTATAAACTGGGTTGGAAGCGATAAGCCCCAGACCAAGTTTGGACATATTTTGGAGAATCAAGGAGCCGATATCAGCGCGTATCCGCAAAGTACCTTGGATATCATTTATTATCCCACCAATAAAATCCGCATTCCGGTCAACAAAAAGAATGTGCTGGAAAGTGGGTTGGTCAAGGAGAAAGATTCAGCCCTCATTGTGGATTATATTGATATTGACCTTCCCAGCCTCTTACCCAAAAACAGGATTTTAATGTTGGACCTTATTGCCAATAACGATTGGAAACGTCCCATCTATTTTTCCGGGGGAAGTTTTGACAGTGCCGAATACATTTGGATGAAAGATTACTTGCAACTGGATGGTTTGGCCTATAAATTGGTGCCCATTAAGACCGAAAATAGGAACTCCTTTGAAATGGGCCGTATTGACAGTGATTTAATGTATGATATTGTCACAGATTGGGATTGGGGCAATTCGGGAAGCGAAGACATCTATCACGACCCGCAAACCCGTTCCCAAGGCTTGTCGTTCCGAAGTAATTTGGCACGATTGATGGAACAATTGATCAATGAAAACAAAATTGACAAGGCCAAGGATGTCATCGACATTGCCATGACCAATATGCCCGTGGATTACTATGGATTTTACGCCTTTGTGGAGCCCTTTGTGGATGGTTATTACAAAGTGGGCGAAACCGAAAAGGCCCGCGCACTTTTTGAAAAATTGAAAAAGGTGTACCAAGAGCATCTGGAATATTATGCAAGTGCCCCTTTGGATGAGCAATATGAAAAAATAGACGATATTTTGGCAGACATGCAGGCCTATCGCAGGAACATTGATATCCTAATTGAAAATCAGGATAAGGATTTGGCAGAGTCTGAGACCATAATCTTTAATGAGTATATTGATAAATTCTCTCAATTTGTAGGCGAAGAAGAAGAGGTTTTGGAAGAACCCATCCTTGAACCCAACCCAGATTTGGAAGATTCAATTCCACTGGACACCATTGAAGCGGTACAGGACGGAGCCCAGATAGAACCATAAAAAAGCGAGGTTTTCACCTCGCTTTAAATATATTCGTTCAAAATGCCGATCAACGTATTGGCGTCTTGTTCGCCACTCTGTCGCCAGACCATTTCACCTTTTTTATAAATCATTAGCGTGGGCAACCCCTTAATACGGAGGGCTTGCGAAAGCTCCTTGTTCTTGTCCACATCTATTTTTATTACTTTTCCTTTGTCGCCAAGAGCTGCCGCTACATCGCGCAAAACAGGGTGCATGGAGGTGGACTGTTCGTTCCACTCTGCATAAAAGTCCAGCAGTACAGGGACTTTTAAATCTATGAGTTCACCAAACTTAGACATGTATTCAATGGTTTACAGCCAAAAGTAAGAAAAATTGTTAAAGTTTTACATCGAGTCAACGCTTTACGATATTGACCCTCGTTAAATTCACGTTAAACCTTTCTTCTTAAGTGTAATCACCGAAATCTCTGGCCAGATGCCAAAACGCCCAGGATAACCAATAAATCCGAACCCACGGTTCACATTGATGAACTGATCTAACTCCTTGTAGATGCCCGCCCAATATTTGTAGCGCCATTTCACAGGACTCCATTTTATCCATCCGGGAATCTCTACCCCAAACTGCATTCCGTGGGTGTGACCGCTCAAGGTTAAATGGAAATGGTAGTCATCTTGCAACACCACATCCTCCCAATGTGAAGGATCATGGCTCAGCAATATTTTAAAGTCATCTTTATGGATACCCTCCTTGGCCTTTTCAAGATCTCCAGCTTTTTTAAATCCGCCGCGGCCCCAGTTTTCCACCCCAAGCAATGCTATTCTCTGGCCATCCTTTTCCAAATAACGATTCGTGTTCAACATCAAATCAAAGCCCATCCCCCGTTGCATCATCTTCAACTCCTCCAAATTTTGGGCCTTGGCTTCCTCGGTTTCCCAAGAAGCATAATCCCCGTAATCATGGTTTCCTAAAATGGAATAGACACCATCTCTAGCCTCTAAACGGGAAAAAACCGCTTTCCAAGGTTCCAGTTCTTCAGAGCGGTTGTTGACAATATCTCCTGTAAAGAAAATGACATCACTCTTTTGTTCATTGACCAAATTAACCCCATATTCAACTTTCTTATAATCATCAAAACTACCGCTGTGCACATCAGAAATCTGCGTAATCTGATAGTTATGGAAAGCATCGGGAAGGTCATCGAACTCGAGCTCGTATTTCAGCACCTGATAATTATATTTCCCGCGGTACATGCCATACAACATGGCCCCAAACGGCAAACTGGCCAGCCCCAATGCCAAACCACTGATAAATTTTCTTCGGGAAGGAAAATGAGCGGCCTCAGAACTGGACCAAGTGACCACCTTATTATATCCAAACCCAAAAAGTCGAATTACATCCTCCAACAACAAGAAAAAGCCCAATACCAAGGCCATTAAGAAAAATGCAGCAAAAATTCCTCCAGCTACGGCCACAGTCCCCCTAAAACCATCGTTGGCCTGTAAGGTCATTATTTTAATCACCAAAAAAAGGAGTGCGCCCAAAAAGAGGACACCATAGGCCCAGTGCATCCATGGGCTACGGAATAAAGTTCTAAAGGCTTGGAAGCCATATACGGCCAAGACCACATAGAAAATTGCTAAAATGATAAGACGAGACATGCAATTTCTTTTTGCAAAATTAATGCTAATATGCTACTAAGCAGGTCTTTTCACTATTATTTAACGGCCTGCACCACACTTTGAACCAACAGGGTATTGGTAATGCCCACCTGATGTTCCACCAAATGTTTCGCTGAATTCATGCTGATTTTCCCAGAAACAGCTACAGGATTGCCAAAGGTGGTTCCCGATAAATGGATGGCTTGGAGTCCAGCTTCCTTGAAGTCTCTTGCGTTGCTAAGATTGATGCCCCCACCCGCCATGATTGTGATGAAAGTTTGGTCTTGCCAACTTTTCAAAACTTCAATGGATTCAACTGCGGAAGGTTTCCCACCGGACGTCAAAATGGAATCGACGCCTATTCCTTCAAGAACGGTCAAAGCTTTTTTCGGGTCTTCCACCCAATCAAACGCGCGATGAAAGGTAAAGTGCATCGGCTGGGACAATTCCACCAACTCCCGGGTTCCCTCCACATCCAACAAAAAATCGTTGTGGAGCATTCCCGAAACAATCCCGTCCACCTCCATATCCTTGCACGCCTTAATGTCGGCCTTCATCACTTCAAACTCAGAAATGGAATAATGAAAATGTCCACTACGTGGACGAACGAGCACATGCACCGGAATATCCAACCGTTCTTTCACCAGTTTTATCAATCCCATGGACGGCGTAATGCCCCCCACCCCAAGTTCGGAACAAAGTTCAATACGATCAGCGCCAGCATGCTGCGCATTTAATGCGGATTCAAGCGAATTGGCACAAACTTCTACAAGCATATTGCTATATTTATCACCCTTAAAAGTAAACATCCCTTTCCATGAAGCGACGCAAATTTCTTAAAAATTCTAGCTTAACCACGGTTGGAATCGTATCGGCCTCTGCCCTAACCTCCTGCAAAACAGAAAACCAAACTAAAGAAACCGTTGCACCACCAACGAAACCTATAATGCCCATTGTGGTTTGTACGTGGAACTTCCACCACGCCACCAGTAAGGCCTGGGAAGTGCTGAGCAATGGCGGTAATGCGCTCGATGCCGTGGAGCAAGGTGTTAGGGTCGAAGAAGCCGATGAAACCAACGAAACTGTGGGCAAAGGTGGTAGACCGGACCGTGACGGAAATGTTACGTTGGATGCTTGCATCATGGACAAGGATGGTAATTGTGGCTCTGTAGTTTATCTTCAAAATATTGTGCACCCCGTTTCTGTGGCCCGAAAAGTAATGGAAGAAACACCACACATTCTATTAGCAGGGAAAGGCGCAGAAAAATTCGCGTATGAGCAAGGGTTTGAAAAAGAAGACCTGTTGACCGAAAGTACACGACAACAATACCAAGAGTGGTTGAAAACTTCAAAGTACGAGACTACCATCAATATAGAAAACCACGATACCATTGGCATGTTGGCCATTGACGCAAATGGAGATATTTCCGGGGCGTGTACCACGAGTGGGATGGCCTATAAAGTGGCTGGTCGTGTTGGAGACTCTCCCATAATTGGCGCAGGATTATATGTAGATAACGAAGTGGGTGGGGCAACGGCAACCGGTGTGGGTGAAGAGGTCATCCGTACCGTGGGCAGTTTTTTAATTGTGGAATTAATGCGACAAGGTAAAAGTCCACAGGAAGCTTGCGAAGAAGGCGTAAAACGCATCATGAAGAAGAATGAGGGTCGGGAAGACTTCCAGATCGGCTTTTTGGCCATCAATAAAAATGGGGAAACTGGCGGATACTGCGTCCATCCGGGATTTACGTACCGCGAATACAGCGAAAAAGGCCACGAGAATCGACAAGTCAGGAGTTTTTACAGTTAGAACCAAGACCGCTGCGCTGTTAGACATAAGAACCAAGACATCTTGGCTCCTGTCTCTTGTTTCTTGTTTCTTTTTTCTACTTTTAATTCCTGCCCATTGAAAACTGTAAATTGATAATTGTTAATTGCTAACTGAATACCATGTCTGAACAAAAAAGACTTTTTCTCCTTGATGCTTACGCCTTAATTTTCCGCGGATACTATGCCCTTATCAAAAATCCTAGAATCAATTCCAAAGGAATGGACACTTCGGCAATTATGGGGTTTGTCAATTCTCTTTTTGATGTCATCAAACGGGAACAACCCGACCATTTGGCGGTGGCTTTTGACAAAGGCGGCAGTGTGGAACGCACAGAACTTTTTGAAGCCTACAAAGCCAATCGGGATGAAACCCCGGATGCCATCAAGATAGCCGTTCCGTATATCCAGCAGATTTTGAAGGCCATGAAAATTCCTATTGTGGAATTAGAAGGCTACGAGGCCGATGACCTCATTGGAACCATAGCCAAACAGGCTGAAAAAGAAAACTACAAGGTCTTTATGGTGACGCCCGACAAGGATTTTGGTCAGCTGGTCAGTGAGAATATTTTTATGTACCGCCCAGCACGAATGGGTAACGGCATTGAAATTTGGGGCATTCCCGAAGTACAGAAACGATTTGGGGTAAAACGCCCCGAGCAGGTGATTGACTATTTGGGCATGATGGGCGATGCCAGTGACAATATTCCTGGTCTTCCCGGAGTTGGCGACAAGACCGCCAAAAAATTTCTGGAACAATTCGATTCGTTGGAAGGACTTTTGAGCAACACGGACCAGCTCAAGGGTAAAATGAAGGAAAAAGTGGTGGAAAATGCGGAGTTGGGTCGACTTTCCCGCCAATTGGCCGAAATCAAAACCGATTGTGATGTACAATTCCATGCAGAGGATTACGAAATGTGTCCGCCCGATGCTGAGCAAGTACAGAAAATATTTGAAGAACTGGAGTTTAGAAGGTTGCGGGAACAATTCGTGAAAATATTTTCGGGTGAAGTGGAACCCACCACCCAAGTCACCAGTACCGAAACCGCCAAGCAAGAAGCCAAAGTAGCAGGGAGTGGTCAGTTTACCCTATTCGGGGGCGACCCTACCGAAGCAGCAGCGACCATAAAAGATGTGAGCGGCCGAAAAACCATTGCCGATGTTTCCCATTTGTACCAGAATGTGCAAAACGGATTGGGCATGGACCTCTTTTTGGAACTATTGATGAAACAACCCTCCGTTTGTTTTGATACGGAAACCACATCAT
>JAUIBH010000160.1 GCA_030427985.1 Bacteroidia bacterium
CTGGAAACCAAAGGTCTCAAAATGCTTTTTTATGGTCTGGATGATAAAGTTGCGCTTGGCCACCTCAGCGGGTGAAAAGTCTCGGGTTCCTTTGGGTATGGATGGTTTCTGTGCCATGAAATTTAAAATTCTCGTGCAAATATACGGTTTTGGGTAATGGGTGAAAGGTGTTAGGCCAAAGGGTTAAGGGTAAAAGGTTACTGTGACAAAGTTGAAAGGTGAAGGTTCAAAGGTATTGGGTAAAGGGTGAAGGGTGAATGTCCTAAGTCCTATTTCCTATTTCCTGACCTCCTGATTCCTATTTACTCCATAATCTGCTCAAACCATTGGTAGAGTTCTCCTTTGGTAATGACCGCTCCTTGTTTGATGATTTCAAACTTGTCCGCATTTTTATCCTCACCATAAGCTTTGGAGGCGGTGAGGTATTCCACAAAATCAGACTGGAAATTGCGTTTGAACCAATCAAAGCCCACTTTAGTGCGCAAATCAATCTCAGGATTCATCACTTTTACGGATAGCAACTTCATTTCCTTATCGGTCAAATGAAAAAGGTGCATGTGGCGTTCAGAAACATTTTCCAGATATTCAACCTTGGAAAGCACCCCTTCCCAAATTAAATCGCTGAACACGTCTACTTCTTCTTCAGCCACTTCCGGTTTTTTTTCCTTGATGGTTTTCCATTCCTCTGCCGTGATGGATTGGGTGGCCAAAAAGTTAATGAATTCCGGGTGTAATTCTTCCAACTGTTCTTTAGAAAGCCTTTTGTATTTCATGCTGCAAAAATAAAAAAGGACATGGAGAACTACTCTGTTTTTAGTCCAATAAAATGACCAAACTGCAGAATCTAGAGGGTTTTCATTAAGGTATAGTTAACAGCCTTATTTTGGGAACCGCTTTAATTTATTGTAGTTTCGGAAAATAACATTTACAAAAAACACAGATAGAATGAGATTTTCGAAACCCATTAAAACATTGTTTGTTTGTCTTTTAACCATGGGAGCAAGCGTATTTTCCTTAGTCAATGCCCAAGAACAGGTTGAAGTGACCGATGCTGAATTGAACAAGATTGCCGCAGCTTTTCAAGATATCCAAAAAGTAAACATGGAGGCACAGCAAAAAGTGATGGAAACGGTTAAGGACAATGGTTTTGAGGTTGATAGATTCAATGAAATGTACCAAGCTTCCGCATCTCCGGAAAAATCAGTGGACGCCACGGATGATGAAAAACAAAGGTTCGGAAAGTTGATGAGCGACTTACAGCAAATGCAAGTTGGTTTTACGGAACAAATCGAGGAAATCATCAGCAATGAAGGCATGACCATTGAACGCTACCAAGCTATTGCCATGGCGCTACAGACCGACAGTGAGCTACAGGGGCGTTTAAAAACCAAATTGGAGCAGGAATAACAATACTAAAAACATTTATTCCATAAAAAAAGAGCCATGCTAAGCATGGCTCTTTTAATTTGTTGACTGAAAGACTATTACTTAGCTTCAGCAATAACCTCAAAAGGAAACTCAACAATAACCTCTCTGTGAAGTCTGATGATAGCCTCATAAGGTCCTACCCTCTTGATGGCTCCACCTTTAATATTGATGAATTTTCTATCAATTTGGTGTCCTTCTTTGTCCAAAGCGGCAGCTAGGTCAATTGTGGTCACAGAACCGAACAATTTATCACCTGCACCAACTTTAGCTGGAATGCGGATTTCCAATTGTTTTAGGGCTTCCGCTGTTTTATTGGCCTCATCAATGATTTTTTTCTCTTTGTGGGCTCTTTGTTTTAGGTTTTCTGCCAAAACTTTTTTGGCGGAAGGCGTAGCCAAAGTGGCCAACCCTTGAGGGATCAAAAAGTTTCTGCCGTAACCGTTCTTTACGGAAACGATATCATCTTTAAATCCCAAATCCTGTACATCTTCTTTTAGAATAAGTTCCATTCTCTGGTATTTTTTTATTTCAACATATCGCCAACGTACGGCATTAACGCCAAGTGGCGTGCGCGCTTAACGGCTTGTGCTACTTTTCTTTGGTATTTCAATGAAGTACCGGTAAGTCTTCTTGGAAGCAATTTTCCTTGCTCGTTCACCAACTTCATCAAGAAATCTGGGTCTTTGTAATCAATATACTTGATGCCAGATTTTTTGAACCTACAATACTTCTTTTGCTTGCTGGTCTCAATGTTAAGCGGGGTCAAATATCTAATTTCCCCGTCTTTTTTTGACTTTGCTTGTTGTTCAATAGATGCCATAACCCTATGCGTTTGCTTTTAATTTGGTTCTTCTCTTTTCTGCCCAAGCAATTGCGTGCTTGTCCAGTTTAACGGTCAAAAAACGCATAACGCGCTCATCTCTCCTAAACTCCAACTCGTATGGGCCAATGGCCTCACCGGGAGCTTGGAATTCAAACAAGTGGTAAAACCCACTTTTTTTGTGCTGAATGGGATAGGCCAATTTTTTAAGTCCCCAATCTTCTTTGGAGACCATTTTGGCACCATTCTTAATCAAGAAATCCTCAAATTTCTTGACTGTTTCCTCTATCTGTGTTTCAGACAGAACGGGATTTAAAATGAAAACAGTTTCGTAATGGTTCATATTATATATTTTAAAGGAGCGCAAAATTAGTAATATTTCCTTCACCCTGCAAGAAAACCAAAAAAACTTCGTTTAAAGTACAAGAGTTATTAACAGAAGTGAACCCTTTAAACCTACATATCGTATATGGCAATATACACAACAAAATAGACCATGTTTACATCTTTTGTTGCGCTTAAACGTCTTTTTTGTGTAATTTGCCGATGATTTAAAACCCTACAAATCACCCCATTCTATGAAATTAAAAAGTATAATTGTAGACGATTCCTCCATGCAGCGTATGGCCGTTGCAAAATTGGTCAACAATCATCCACACCTTGCTTTGGTTGCGGAGTACAGCAACGCCATTGAAGCAAAAAATGGCCTCAAGAATCATGAAGTAGATTTGATTTTCTTGGACGTTGAAATGCCCATTATTAGTGGTTTCGACCTTTTGGAGGCCCTAGAGAACCCACCACAGGTCATCCTAATTACTGGAAAACCTGATTACGCACTTAAAGCATTTGACTACGACGTAACCGATTACCTTCATAAACCCATCACCTTGGCCCGTTTTGAAGCTTCCGTAAAAAGAGCTGTGGCCAAATACGAGCAAATGAACCGTGTTGATGAGGATGAAGAGCACATTTTTGTAAAAAGTAACCTTAAAAAACGTAAGGTTATCCTAAACGACATTAAATGGATAGAGGCATTGGGATATTACATCAAGTT
>JAUIBH010000161.1 GCA_030427985.1 Bacteroidia bacterium
CCGGGTGTTCCCAAATTATTGATGAAGGACACGGGTATTAATTCAGGATATATGATCTTGCAATACACCTCGGCTGCTTTGGCCAGCGAGAACAAAAGTTTGTGTTTCCCTGCCAGTGCCGATAGCATTCCCACCTCTTTAGGACAGGAAGATCATGTGAGCATGGGATCCATCAGTGGTAGAAAAGCACTCAATATTATTGAGAATGTGGAGAAAATCCTCGCTATTGAATTATTGACAGCAGCTCAAGCCTTCGAATATAGAAGACCTTTAAAATCGGGCATTCTGTTAGATGAAATCCATACCTTCCTGAGAACCAAGGTTGCTTTTGCCGAAAACGACCGTGTCTTTGCCGATGACATTGAAAAAGGAATTGAAATCATCCAAAAAGGTGAAATCATTGATTTGGTGGACCGGGTGATGGGTGAAAAACAACTCAAGTGGAATGCACCACATCTTGAAACATTTGAAATATATTAAACCAAACTCCTGTGGATATGAAGTCCATAAAATTTAAAAGAATAATGAAATTGTAAACCGTTATTAGGTTATTCAGTTATTTAGACAATTTGCTTCAACAACTCAATAATCTATAACGTAATAACGCTTATGACGATAATGTTTTTAGAAACTGAAAGTCTTGCATTAAAGTGCATTTTTTTCAACTAATGATTGTTACTAATGAACAAACCACTTTTAATAGGACCATTTACTCAATTACTTCCCATGACAGGATTGCCCTTAAAAGGAGCACTCAAAGATGAGCAATTGCCCATCATTGAAAACGGGGGCATTTTGGTTTCCGAAGAAAAAATTCTCAAAATTGGCGTTTTTGATGAAATGAAATCAGCCGATGTCGACATTCATCCTATCGAAGGACAACACGTTTGTTTACCAGGCTTTGTGGATTCCCACACCCATATCTGTTTTGGTGGAACCCGTGCCCGCGACTATGCCTACCGCAATGCTGGAAAAACCTATTTGGAAATTGCCAAGGCAGGTGGCGGCATCTGGGATACCGTGACCCAAACCCGAAAAGCTTCACAGGATGAATTGATTGACGGGATCATTGCCAGAAGTCAAAAACATGTAAAAAATGGGATTACAACCATTGAGGTAAAAAGCGGTTACGGTCTTTCTGTGGATGAAGAACTGAAGATGCTACGCGCCATCAAACAAGCCAATGAAACTTTAAATGCGACCTTGGTTCCAACCTGTTTGGCAGCCCATATGAAACCCAAAGATTGGAATCAAGACAAGAATTATCTTGATGTGATCATCAAGGAATTGTTTCCTATCCTAAAAACTGAAAATTTGGCCAATCGCGTGGATGCCTTTGTGGAAGAAAGTGCTTTTTCTCCTGAAGAAATCAAACCCTACTTTCAAAAAGCAAAGGAAATGGGATTTGATATTACGGTACATGCCGACCAATTTACCACAGGAGGTAGTCAAGTAGCCGTAGATTTTGATGCGGTGAGTGCCGACCATTTGGAAGCCAGTACCGAAAAAGAGATTCAATTGCTGGCCAAAAGCAATACCATTGCAACGGCATTGCCTGGGGCGTCCATCGGTTTAGGATGTGCCTACACCCCTGCCCGTAAAATTTTGAATGCCGGCGGCGCGCTGTCCATTGCCAGTGACCACAATCCCGGCTCTGCACCAATGGGCAACCTGTTGACCCAAGCCAGTATTTTGGGCACCTTTGAAAAATTGTCCAACACCGAAGTACTTTCTGGAATCACTTTTAGGGCAGCCGCTGCTTTACGATTGAAAGACCGTGGAAAACTGGAAGCCGATGCAGTAGCAGACTTTGTGATTTTCCCAACGGACAACTACCAAGAAATCACCTATCACCAAGGGCAATTAAAACCAAGCGAGGTTTGGAAAAAAGGAATTAATGTTTGCAAGTAACTTTGTCATTCCGCACAGTTGCTGAGCGCAGTCGAAGCGAGATGCGGAATCCACTACCTTATTTTGGATTCCTGCTTTCGCAGGAATGACAAATCATTTTTATTACTGATGAAAAAAAATCATTTCAAATCACAAATTCTTCAAGGCATCCCTTCGGAATTACCTGCCTCCAAAGCCTATCCCAAAAACGGGAATCCAGCGCCAAAACGGAAAGACATCCTTTCCCAGGAAGAGAAAAAACTGGCCGTACAAAATGCGTTGCGGTATTTTCCCGAAGCTTGGCACAAAGAACTCGCATCCGAATTTGCGGAGGAGCTAAAAACCTATGGCCGCATTTATATGCATCGGTTTAAGCCCAATTATGAGATGTATGCACGGCCCATTTCGGAATATCCAGCGAAAACACATCAAGCGGCTGCCATTATGCTCATGATCCAGAACAATTTGGATCCTGCTGTGGCACAGCATCCCGAGGAACTCATCACCTACGGAGGCAATGGAGCGGTATTTCAAAACTGGGCACAGTACCTGCTCACCATGAAATATTTGGCGGAAATGACCGAAGAGCAAACCTTGCACACGTATTCCGGGCATCCGATGGGCCTGTTTCCATCCTCCAAAGAAGCACCAAGAGTGGTCGTCACCAATGGCATGATGATTCCGAATTACTCCAAACCCGACGATTGGGAACGTTTCAACGCCCTCGGTGTGACTCAGTATGGACAAATGACGGCAGGTTCTTATATGTACATCGGCCCGCAAGGCATCGTCCACGGAACGGCCATCACCGTCATGAATGCTTTTCGAAAAGTATTGAAGAAAAACGAATCCCCCGAAGGCAAGATCTTTTTGACCGCTGGTTTGGGTGGTATGAGCGGCGCACAGCCCAAAGCCGGAAACATTGCGGGCTGCATCAGTATTTGTGCCGAAGTAAATCCCGAAGCTGCCAAAAAACGCCATAATCAAGGTTGGGTGGATAAATTGTTGGCGGATTTGGACCTGTTGGTCGTCCGAACCAAAGAAGCCGTGGCAAATAAAGAAGTGGTTTCCTTGGCGTACATCGGCAATGTGGTGGATGTTTGGGAACGCTTTTATGAAGAAGACATTTTTGTTCATCTAGGTTCCGACCAAACCTCGTTGCACAATCCATGGGCCGGCGGTTATTATCCTGTTGGACTTTCTTTTGAAGCATCCAATACATTGATGGTTGACAATCCCGAGGCATTTAAAGAAAAAGTACAGGAATCGTTGCGAAGACAAATCAATGCCATCAACAAACACACGGCAAAAGGCACCTACTTTTTTGATTACGGCAATGCTTTTTTGTTGGAAGTTTCCCGAGCAGGTGGCGATGTGATGGCCGAAAATAATATCGATTTCAGG
>JAUIBH010000074.1 GCA_030427985.1 Bacteroidia bacterium
ACAATACACCCATTATTGTTTTGGACCGACCCAATCCCAACGGCCATTATGTGGATGGCCCAACGATAGAAAAGGAAAACACCAGTTTTTTGGGGATGACCCCTATTCCTTTGGTGTATGGAATGACCATTGGCGAATATGCGCAACTACTCAATGGCGAAGGATGGCTTGAAAATGGAGTAAAAGCGGATTTGACCGTAATTGAATTGGAAAACTATACCCACGATTCGGAATATCATTTGCCCATTCGCCCCTCTCCCAATTTACCCAATGACATTTCCATTACGCTGTATCCTAGCTTAGGACTTTTTGAAGGCACCAATGTAAACGCAGGCCGAGGCACCGAGTACCAGTTTCAGCGGTACGGGGCCTCATTTATGGATAGCACCCAATATGATTTCAGTTATATTCCTGAACCCAATTTTGGTTCGAAAAACCCTAAAGAGGAAGGAAAAACCTGTTTTGGAAAAGATTTATCAAAATCTCCCAGAATGAACAAAGTTTCGCTACAATGGGTGATGGATGCTTATCAAAACACCTTGGACAAATCCAAATTTTTCTTGACCAGTGGCTTTACCAAACATGCCGGCACGGCACTTTTACAGCAACAAATTGAATCAGGACTTTCCGAAGCTCAGATAAAAGCGACTTGGCAGAAGGACTTGGAGGCTTTTAAAACAATCAGAGTAAAATATTTGATTTATAATTAACCTGTATCCCGACACGAATTTTACGAATGGCTCGAATGTTCTTTTTTGTCATTCTGAGCCTTTCGACAACGCTCAAGACAGGCTTCACAAAAAATCTTTGGTTTTGCTTTTGAACTTGAAGCTTGTCTTGGTCTAGAAAAAAGTGATTTTTCAATAGACGACGGGTACATCTTATTTTGAAATGACCCTTTAGCCTTCAGTTGTTGGTCTACGGTATTTATGAAAAGGCTGTTTTAGCAACCCTATGATGCTACTATTCTCTTTTTCATCTGGAAAAGTATCTACCCCATAGACAATTTTGTCTACATCCAAAGTCATATAGGTGCCAAAAAGTCGGTCCCAAATGGCGAAAATATTCCCGTAGTTAGAATCGGTATAGGGCAATTTATAATGGTGGTGCACTTTGTGCATATCCGGACTTACAATCAACCAGCTAATGGCGTTGTCCACTTTTTTAGGAAGTCGAATATTGGCATGGTTGAACTGCGAAAGCACCACGGACAAACTTTGATACAACATAATAATCCCAATGGGTGCACCCACAATAAAAACACCAATTAAAGTGAACACATAGCGAATCACACTTTCAAAGGGATGGTGCCTGTTGGCTGTGGTGGTATCCACATTATGATCAGAATGGTGCACTAAATGAACCATCCAAAGTGGTTTCACCTTATGTTCCACCCAATGGGCGGTATAGGCTCCAATCAAATCCAAAAACATAACCCCGAGCAGCACATAAAGCCATAAGGGCATTTCGGGCAACCAATTGATGATTCCAAATTGGTTTTCCACAGCCCAATCCGAGGTTTTCAATAGTAAAAAAGCCAGTGGAAAATTAATAATGATAGTAGTCAGCGTAAAGAAAATATTGGGAACGGAATGCCTCCATTTTTTATAGGGAATGCTAAAAAGCGGCATAATCCCTTCCAAAATCCAAAAGAAGGTAATTCCACCCACCAAAATAAGGCTTCGGTGCCAGGAAGGAATGGTTTCAAAGTAGGCAATGACCTGTTCCATAAAATCAAATATAAGAAATGATCACATCTTTATTCTTTTTTTCATCTCCTCCACTATGTTAAAGGCAGCGGGGCAAATGGCCACATTTTTTAAGGTAAGGTTACTGATTTGTTGAAACTTTTTTCGGTCGGTATGGGGAAATTCACGACACGCTTTGGGCCTAACCTCATAAATGGAACAATAGTTATCCGCTCCCAAAAACGTGCAGGGCACTTCTTGCAGCACATAATCATTATCCTCATCAATCCGCAGGTATCGTTCAATAAATTCCGAAGGCTTCATTTTAAAATGTTTGGCAATCCGTTCAATATCCACATTGGTGAACAAGGGTCCGGTGGTCTTGCAGCAATTGGCGCAGGTAAGGCAGTCTGTTCGTTCAAACTCGGCATGGTGCAGTTCCTGCATGGTATAGTCCAAATCCTTGGGCGGTCGCTTCTTTAACTTCGCAAAGAACTTTTTGTTCTCCGAATGCTTCTCCCTAGCCTTTTGTGGCAATTGTTCCAATTCCGACTCCATAGGCAACAAACATAAAAAAGAGATTCCAATTAAACCTTAGTCTGCGATTAAAGTCACACCTTTGTATTGATTATTTCAAAAACATGGCGGACATTCTTGGCAAAGCCCTGGTGGACTATCACCATGGAAATTATTCGGAAGACATTAAAACCTATTCCTCTTTGGACGAAGATGATATAATACCACTTCCCTACTTGTTCCGCAATTTTGATGAAATGCCCAAATTGGAACAAAAAGCCCTGGAACTGGCACATGGAAAAGTGTTGGATATTGGATGTGGAGCAGGCAATCATACACTCTATCTTCAAAACAAGGGTTTTAAGGTTATTGCTCTGGACAATTCACCGGGCGCCCTTTCAATATGTAAGGAAAGAGGGGTGAAATCTTTGGTAAACACAGCCATTCTTGACTATGATAAAGAAAGATTTGATACCTTGCTACTGCTGATGAATGGCATTGGGCTGGCAGGAACGTTGGACCGTTTGGATGATTTTTTGCAGCATTTGGCCTTATTATTGCGGCCCAATGGACAGATACTGTTGGATTCCAGTGATATCATCTATATGTTTGAAGCAGATGATGATGGTGGTTACTGGGTTCCCAATGATGGAAGGTATTACGGTGAAGTTACCTTTACTATGGAGTATAAAGGTGAAAAAGGTGAGCCGTTTGATTGGCTTTATGTAGATTTTAACACGTTGCAGAATGCTTGTGCGGCCAATAGTCTTGATTGTGAACTGGTCTTATTGGGTGAACATTTTGATTACCTGGCCAAAGTGACAAAAAATGATACTAGTTTCTGAAATGAAACGTTTTATACAATATTCGGTTGCTATGAAAACTAAAATTGTTCTTTACTCATTCATTGCCTTGTTTTTTTTCATAGGTTGCTCTAAAGACTCAGACCTTAATTCAAATGCCAATGCCAAAATAGATAAGTCTGCCAATCTTTTGAGTACCGGAGCATCCGCAGCAGATCTTCTTGCCAATACCAAGTTCGATGAATTATTGATTGAAATCACTTATGTAGAAGGGTTTCGTCCCTCAACCGAAGCCATTGCAACTTTCGAGGAATTTTTACGGGCAAGAACTTTTAAGGAAGAAATTACAATTACCTACAAACAACTAACTTCTCCCGAAGAAGAAACCCTCACCCTTAATGAGATTGTTGACTTAGAAAAAGAAAACCGAACTGCCTATAATAATGGGTCTACCCTGGCCGTGTACATCTATTTCGCTGACGCCCCAGCAGAAACCGATGATGAAAGTGAAGACACGGTAACCTTGGGTGCCGTCTACCAAAATACTTCCATGGTTATTTATGAAGCCACTATACGCGATTTGGTGGGAAATAGCACTTTTGTATCGATTGCCGATGTAGAGGCAGCCACCCTAAACCATGAATTTGGACATTTATTAGGTCTTGTAGATCTAGGAACTCCAGCCATCAATGCCCATGAAGACCAAGATGCCGAAAGTCATTGTACCACTGATGGCTGTCTTATGCGTGCCGAGCTACAATTTGGTCGATCTATGTTAAAAATGATGCAAAGCAATACCTCAAAAGGGTTGGCTGCAATTCCTGAATTGGATGCAGAGTGCATCTTAGACTTGCAAAGCAATGGTGGTCGGTAATCTTAAAAATTAGGGAATATTCAAATATTTATGGGTCTGTAGTGAAACCTTCCACTTGGGATGCTTCATCACATAATCCACAATCAAAGGAACCATTTTATCCCGAACGCTCCATTCCGGTTGTAGATAAAGTATACAGTCTTTGTTGACCTTGGCCGCTTGTTCCTCAGCAAAAATAAAATCATGCTTGTTATAGACAATCACCTTTAGCTCATGGGCCTTCTGGTAAATAGCTTCTTCCGGAAGTTTATTTTTCTTTGGGGAAAGGCAAATCCAATCCCAAGTACCCGTCAACGGATACGCTCCCGAAGTTTCGATATGGATTTGTAAATTTTTGGATTTCAACCCAGTAGTCAATGGCCCCATATCCCAGGTCAAGGGTTCTCCACCCGTAATTACAATGGTATCGGAATATTTTGCTGCATTTTCAACTATGCTTTCAATGGCAGTGGGTGGATGCGTCTCCGCATTCCAGCTTTCCTTCACATCACACCAATGACACCCCACATCACAACCACCAACCCGAATAAAATAAGCAGCTGTACCCTTATGATATCCTTCTCCCTGAATGGTGTAGAACTCCTCCATCAAAGGAAGCATCAAGCCCTTGTCCACCAAATCCATCACATTGTCTTTTACCATGGCGCAAAGATACGGCTAAGATATTTTAACCTTCTTATGTTTTTATTATTGCTTTAGCGTGAAGTGTCCTTTTTTGTGGTAAAAAATTCCGTCAAAATCAACCAATTCAAGGACATACCAATAATCTGAAGGCGGTAAAGGGCTGCCATTAAACAGACCATTCCAGCCAGCCTGCATAGGATTTCTTTGTGCCAACAACTTTCCATAGCGGTCATAGACCGAAAAAGTACCTTCCTTGTAAAATTCCCCGGTAATTCCCAATACCTTGACTTCATCGTTTATACCATCGTTGTTGGGTGTAAAAAACTTGGAAACACCTATGACACCAACATTGATTTGGTCAATTCCACAGCCATTTTTATCCCTGGCATAAATTGTATGGACACCAGCTTCCACATTATTGAAAAATCCTTCATCTTGTTTGGGTCCAAAGGGATCATCCAAAGAAAATTCATAGTCTCCAAGGCCAAGTTCGCCATCCTCATGCATTATCAATATGTTCCCCGATTCCCCCACATAGTCCACCTTTATATATTCAGGGGATAGTATTGGGGGGCCGGACTCCCTTACTTCAAATGTTTTTTGCTCTGAATGGCACCCATTAACCGAAACTGCTTCCACACTGTAATCCCCTATTTCCGAAATGCTAATTTGCATGTCATTCCCTACAATCTCGTTCTGGGCATTATACCAAATGTATTGATAGTTTCCATCGGCATTGATTGGAGCAACCTGAACTTCATCACCACTACAAAAAACATACTTCTCTTTAATCTCAAAAGACGGAATGGGAAATACAGTGAGCAATAAATGTTCCCCTACACCATAACAGGTCCCTGACTGTTCATCCTCAATCCGTACATACAACATTTCTGAATACGCTTGATTATTGTAATATGCCGTGGTATTTTCAATTTTGTTCCGTTTCAAAAAGGCATCCGCTTCATTTTGGTAAAAAGAGACGGATAGATCTTGCCCACTTGGAAATTGAGCCAGCATATCTACTTCTGCTTCGCCCAAATCAAATACGGAAATTCCATCCGCGGTACCTTGATCGCATGTTGTAAGTTCATATAGATAATCTTGCGGAAAAGATGTTGTGGTCACATTCAAGAACAGTTTACCAATGGAATGACAATATGCTCCACTACCTTCCGCCCTAAAATAAAGTTCACTGGCAATGCTGTTGTTGAACAAGGTTGCAGATTGCTCGTTCACTTGGTTCTCAGCATCACTCTCCGTCAAGTAAAAGGTAATATCCAGATTGGCATTATCCACGTCAATAAGATACAGATATTGGGTCAAGTCAAAATCAGTGAATCCATCCGACACACCATCTTCATCACAATTGGAAATGGTAAATCCGTCATTGACCAGCGGCTGTAGCTTTACTTCGACCTCAACCGCAATTCGCTCGCCCGTGAGGCAACCGTTGTAGGATGCCATAACATAAAAAGTAGTAGTATTGGTCAACCACGGTGTTTGAAAAGTAGCTCCTGTGGATAAAGGAGTTCCTCCCGTTGCCACATCAAACCAAACAACATCCCCAAGTGTTGATTGGGCTTCCAAGGTAACCATTCCGGGACCGCAAATGCTACCAGAAGTGGCTTGTGCTATTTTGGGTGTGGTTAATTTGGTGCTGGCCGACAAGGTCAAAACAGGGTCTCCTGGGAGCCCACCATATTCTACAATATACCCTTTGGGTTGATAGTCTCCTGTTGAATTTCCACCCATGGGCAAATCATTCCAAGACCCTGGAATTCCCACCCCTGGGGCAGTTATATGGGCGTAATCTTCCCCTGAACCGGTTTCACCGTTCAAATTGTTGGGTTCTTGGTTGTTCCAAAAAGCAAAATTTGGGCTGCTTCCTGTAACATTTCCATTCCAAAATATCTGCCCTGCTTCGGGACCGGTGACCCATTTCCATGTTCCTTCAATCTCCTCGTCCGATCCTCCTATCCAACCTGTTCCGGCTGCCTGTTCACCGGTAAGCTGGGCTTCGGCTTCGGAGGTCACCGTGGCCAAATACCCTTGTAATCCAAAAAAGGTTCTGTTCTCCGCAGCCATTCTTGCATCGTCCCAACGAATTCCAAGATCAGGGACATACTCGTAATAATGTTGCGTTTCAGGCAGGTAATTGGCATTTCCAATCGTAAATGAGAAAAACTTTTCCGCAGTGGGCGATTCAGATGTACTTTCAAAAACCACATCATTCACCGCCGCTATTAAATCTGTATATGCAATGGGACCTCCCGATGGTCCTCTAAAAGTCATTTTGCCCTCTAAAGTATTCCATGTTGTGGTCACCATGGGATGATTATTTTCCAATCGGAGTATGTCCTCTCCTCTTTGGTATCCCGTAGAAATTTGAATGTGAAAAGCTTCAATATCCGTGTCATCTGGATCAATAATATTGAACGAAGTAGCCACTGGAACAACAAACTGGGGGCAGTAGGTTTGGTCACCACTTGCGATGACCTCTGGAGCACTGTTACTTTGGGCAGAAGTACCTATTGCCCATACGAAAAACATTAAACTCCATAATTCGGGCCGTATTGCCTTATGAATCAAAACATGAAAATTATTTGTTTTTCCCATTCTTTGGTTCTCTGCCCTAAGATCACAAAGTAAGCCAAAGGTTCCAACTATACCAGTCAAATGTGTTATAAAACTCGACAGCTTTAGCCTTTTACTTTACAGCCAAAGCCTCAATTTCCACTTTCGCATTCCTTGCTAACCCACTGGCAGCAAAAGTCGTTCGGGCGGGCTTGTTAGTGAAGTATTGGGTATAAACCTCGTTAAAACTGGCAAAGTCTTCCATAGTACTTAAAATAACGGTGCACTTTACCACATTACCCAAATTCATATCGTGTTGGGCCAGAACAGCTTCAATATTATTAATGGCCTGTTTGGTTTCGGCTTGTATACCACCTTCAACCAAGGTGCGGGTGGAATGGTCCATTCCTATTTGTCCGGCCAAAAAGAACAGATTCCCAGCCTGCACCGCATCACTAAAGGGTGCATCCTGCTTTTTGACCTCATGGGATTTGTGGAAAATGATTTCAGTTTCTTCTTGGGCATGGGCGAACACCATTGTTCCCAACGCAAAGACCAATAGCAAAATGTATTGAAAAGGTTTCATGACAGGGTTTTTAGATTTGCTTAAAATTACCCTATTTTTATCGGAAATTAGATGTGATGGGCAACAAAGAAAAATTCTTTGAACACATAGAACAAGGCTACACCACCAAAGGTGACTTTATTATAATGGGTGCCGGAATGTTGGATGGTGAAACGATCACCAATGCCTATGTGAAGGTTCCCCTAAAAACCCTAAACAGGCATGGCCTTATTGCCGGGGCAACAGGAACCGGGAAAACCAAAACCCTACAAGTATTGGCCGAAAATCTATCCGATAAAGGAATTCCTGTATTGTTGATGGACCTAAAAGGTGATCTCAGTGGTATTGCCCAACCCAGCCCTGGCCATCCCAAAATTGATGAACGACACGAAAAAATAGGACTCCCTTTTGAAGCCAAAGGTTTTCCAGTGGAGATTTTGTCCTTATCGGAACAAGATGGGGTTCGTCTGCGGGCCACGGTCTCCGAATTTGGGCCTGTTTTGCTTTCGCGAATACTGGACCTTTCAGTCACCCAAGAAGGGATTGTTGCTGTGGTATTCAAATATTGTGATGACAACAAACTTCCTCTTTTGGATTTGAAGGATTTTAAAAAAGTACTCCAATATGCCACGGGCGAGGGCAAGGAGGAATTCCAGAGCGAGTATGGGCGAATTTCCACGAGTTCAACAGGCACCATTTTGCGAAAGATTATTGAGTTGGAACAACAGGGCGCTGAACTTTTCTTCGGAGAAAAGTCATTTGATGTGGAGGATTTGGTCCGAATCGATGAAAATGGAAGAGGCTATGTGAATATCATTCGCTTGACCGATATCCAAGACCGCCCCAAACTTTTTTCCACTTTTATGTTGAGTCTTTTGGCCGAAATATATTCCACTTTTCCTGAGCAAGGTGATAGTGAACGGCCTGAGTTGGTCCTTTTTATTGATGAAGCTCATTTAATTTTTGATAATGCGTCCAAAGCTTTGCTAGATCAGATTGAAAGCATTGTGAAACTGATTCGCTCTAAGGGAATTGGTCTCTATTTTGTCACCCAAAACCCTACGGATGTTCCAGATGATGTCCTGGCCCAATTGGGATTGAAAGTGCAACACGCCCTACGGGCATTTACCGCAAAGGATCGAAAAGCCATAAAACTTACAGCGCAAAACTATCCCATTACAGAGTTCTACGATACGGCTGAAATCCTTACTTCGTTGGGAACAGGAGAGGCTTTGATTTCCGCTTTGGACGAAAAGGGACGACCTACGCCATTGGCCGCCACCATGATGCGGGCACCTATGAGCCGTATGGACATTCTTTCCGAAGCCGAACTCAAAGAATCGCTCGGAAAATCCAAATTGATCAAAAAATACAATGAGGAAATTGATAGGGAAAGTGCCTATGAAATCTTGAATGAGAAGATTGAAAAAGCCGAACGGGAGGCCGAAAAAGAAAAAGAACAATCTCGCTCCAGAAAATCAACATCCAGAAGAAGCACCCGAATGAACCCTGTAGTAAAGGTTTTAACGAGCGCAACCTTTATTCGTGGGGTACTAGGAGTATTAAAAAAAGTGATTCGATAATAATTCTATGAAAAAAATAAATACCGTTGTCATCTTGGCCTGCCTATTGGCATTGATGCAATCCTGTGAAAAAGACACCCCTTACCTAATTACTGAAGACAGTGTGGGGCCCCTATTAAAAACATCCCCAGTTTCCGAATTGGAAACCCTCTTTGCCAGCGACTCCATTGTCAAGGATACCACAAACCTCAATATTGGGGCAACATCAAAAAAGATTGAGGTTTTTGAAAAAGGGGGGAAACATCTCTTGACCCTTACCTCTAATACAGATAGCATCCCAACTATTGAAAATATCAGGATTTTGGACAAACGTTACGCCACAAACAAAGGCATTGGGTTACAAAGCACTTTCAAGGACATTCAAAAACAGTATACCATCAAAAAAATAGTGACGACCTTGAACAGTATTGTGATCTTTCCGAAGGAAAGTAACCTCTATTTTACGATTGACAAGGAAGAACTTCCTTCAAACTTGCGCTTTTCAGCATCGAATATTGAAGCGGTGCAAATACCCGATGAAGCCAAAATAAAGTACTTGATGATGGGTTGGGAATAATCCTTGGTACTGTATAGGTTAGAGCAACCCATATTTTTCACGGTTGGCCAATACCTTTGGACTATTTTCTTGCATCCATTCGGTCAATTCCAGTAGTTTTTTAACATAGGACTGTCCAAACTCGGTAAGACTATACTCCACTCGAATAGGAACTTCGGGGTATGCATTTCTGGTAATATACCCATCGGCCTCAAGTACCTTTAAGCGTTGACTCAACACCTTGTTTGAAATACCATACACATATTTTTTTAGTTTGTTAAAGCGAAGTACAGGGAAATACCCCAACCACAAAATAATTAAAGTACTCCATTGATCAGAAGCCACAGACATCACATCCCGTACCGGACAAAGTTCAGGTGGATTCCTGTAATCGATATGTCCAAACATTTTTTCCAACTTTTTGGCCGTTCCAACTCGCTGACTTTCAGTAACAGTTTCCATGTGCTTACTTAGTTTTGTTGAGGTGACTTCTTTTTTCTTCTAAAATGAATATGTATTTTTGGTAACCTTTAAAGAGTAAGTTACAAAAAGTAACCAAATGAAAAAACTCCTGACCAAATTAATTCCATTGGCTTACGGCCAATATTTTAATCTCTATACCCTTTTTGCTCCCAAAAAAGCAGCCAATAAGGCATTTCACCTGTTTTGCACGGTGCGTAAAGGTCGGGTGCAACCTCAACAGCAAGATTATTTGGAAGAAGCCAAACATTCTGTAGAGCAGATTGGCAATCTACAAATTCAAACCTACCACTGGAAAGGGGAAAAGGATACTGTTTTATTAGTGCATGGTTGGGAAAGCAATACGTTCCGATGGCGAAACCTTCTTAAAAAACTCAGGGAGGCCAATTTCAACATTTATGCGTTTGATGCACCAGCGCATGGCCATTCCTCTGGAAAATATTTACACGTTCCCTTATATGAAAAATCCCTGCGTCATATGATACAGAAGTTCAACCCGAAGCATCTTGTTGGGCATTCGGTTGGAGGGATGACTTTAATGTACAACGAATACATCAATCCAAATCCTGATGTAGAAAAAATGATTCTTATCGGGTCACCATCTGAGTTTCATGAAATTATGGACCACTATCAAGACTTGTTGCGCTTCAACGATAAGGTGATGAAGGCCTTGGATGATGATATTCAAAATAGGTTCGGGTTTAAAATCCGTGAATTTTCCACTTCAAAATTTGCAGAAACCAATACTAAAAAAGGATTACTTTTCCACGATCGGTTTGATGCCATTACACCATACCACGCCTCAGTAGCGGTAAACAAAAAATGGCAAGGAAGTAAATTAGTAACCACCGAGGGATTGGGTCATTCCATGCACCAGGAAGATGTGAACAATCAGATCATCTCTTTTTTGGAGTCTTAAGAAAGATGTTCTAATTTTCGGCAAAAATCCATCATGCAAAACATTACCCCTTTTCACGTTGCTATCCCTGTCCATAATTTAGACGAATGCCGCATATTTTACAGAGATGTTCTGGAATGCGAAGAAGGACGGAGCAGTGATCATTGGGTGGATTTTGATTTCTTTGGACATCAATTGGTCATTCATTACAAGCCCAAATCCGAAGAAGATTTGCACACCAACCCCGTTGATGGGAAAAATGTGCCTGTACCTCATTATGGTGTAGTGTTGGAGTGGGATACTTTTCAATCCTTTTCCAAAAAAATGGAGGAAAAAGGGATTGATTTTGTGATTGCACCGTACATCCGGTTTAAAGGTGAGCCCGGAGAGCAAGCCACCATGTTCTTTTTAGACCCCGCCGGAAACGCTCTTGAATTTAAAGCGTTCAAGGATATGGGGCAGTTATTTGCCAAATAAGTCAATCAATAGTAAGTCCTTTTCTTTGTACCCAGATGTAAGCAAATATCATATTGGGCACCCAGCAAAGCCAGGCCACAATCTTATAGGCCACCAAAAATTCTCCAAAAGCCAAGGTTAGCAATGGCAACCAAATTCGTAGGGTCACTGCAGCAAAACAAGCGGCATAGCTATAGATCATCATGCCCTGATGCAGGGAAAGGTCCTTTTTGCGTATGGCGATATACGCCCTTAAGGTTGTGTAGAGCCAAATAATGCCCAAACAGATGAAACCTACCGCTGGAATGATGCCTCCTGTAGCAAAAAAACCAAGATATACACCACAGATACCCCCAATTAATGCGGTAATCACATAGAATTTGCCCAAGTTTCGGTGCAAGTTCAAATTTCGGGAGCGAAGCTTTGGACTGAACTGGGACCATCCAGAGAGCAGCGCCAAACCACCAAAGGTAATGTGCCCGTAAAAGGCCACATTCCACACTTTGCTTGATAATAATTCTGCTGATTTGCTGGCTAACAGACCAAACTCACTCGCCGTAGTTACATACATCAAAGGGTACAGTCCAATACCAATGGCCAGAAAAGCGAACACTACCCAAGCTACTTTATTTCTTACCCTACTTGCCATACTATTTGATTTTCAGTTAAGTAAGTTATCGAATATTTGAGCTAAAAAACAAGAATTATTACCCTAAACCGTTATAAGATAAGTTGAACAGGCAATAGTGCCCCCCAAATCGTACTATTATGAAAATTATTCTACTATTGATCACCGTACTGGTTTCATCTTTGGCCGTAACCAGCTGTACCAATGACGAAGGTGAAAGCGATCTGGATTTTCTTACACCAAATGATGAAGAAGAGCTGATTCTAAAAGAGACCCAAACAGGAGAAAATAATAATTAAGCTTTTTTGGCCTTGTGCCTTTCTCTGGCCAATAGGGTATTTTTAAGTAACATGGCAATGGTCATGGGACCTACGCCTCCGGGAACGGGAGTGATGTAGGATGCTTTTTTGCTTACATTTTCAAAATCTACATCACCGGTGATGTAATACCCTCTTTCGCGGGATTCATCGGGCACTCTAGTAATGCCCACATCAATGATGACCACACCATCCTTGACCATGTCGGCCTTCAAGAAATTGGGAACGCCCAATGCAGAGACCACAATATCAGCTTGTCGGGTCAACGATGCAAGGTCTTTGGTTCGACTGTGGGTAAGGGTCACGGTAGAGTTGGCCGCTTTCCCTTTTTGACTCATTAAAATACTAATGGGTCGCCCCACAATATGACTCCTTCCGATGACAACGGTGTGCTTTCCTTCGGTTTCAACGTTGTACCGACGCAACAGCTCCATAATACCAAATGGTGTTGCCGAAATAAAGGATTCCATCTCCAAGGCCATTTTTCCGAAATTGGTAGGGTGAAACCCATCGACATCCTTATCTGGGTCGACCGCCATCAATACCTTTTCCTCATCAATATGTTTGGGCAACGGTAATTGCACAATATAGCCATCAATATCAGGATTGGCATTTAAGTCAGCTACATGCTTCAATAATTCTTCTTCCGTGGTTTCTTCAGGAAGATGAATCAAAGTGGATTCGAAACCAATTTTTTTGCAGGAACGTACCTTGCTGCCTACGTAGGTGAGGCTGGCTCCGTCATTGCCCACCAAAACTGCGGCCAAATGAGGAACTTTTTCGCCCCTTTCCTTCATTTGGGTTACCTCAACGGTGATTTCCTCTTTGATTTGGTTCGATATTTTTTTCCCGTCAAGGATTTCCATGATTTTCGTTATTTGGTTGTGGTTTTTAGGTTTTTGTTCTCTGACTTCTGACTTCTGACTTCTGACTTCTGACTTCTGACTAAAATTATCTCATATTCTGCATCATCTGCATCATCTTTTTGCCACCGCCACCTTGCATCATCTTCATCATTTTGCTCATTTGGTTGAACTGCTTCAGTAATTGGTTTACTTCTTGAATGGAAGTTCCACTACCGGCCGCGATTCGCTTTTTGCGACTCGCATTTAATTTGGACGGCGTAGACCGCTCTTCAGGCGTCATGGAATGAATAATGGCCTCAATATGTTTGAAGGCATCGTCATCAATATCCAAGCCCTTTAGTGCTTTTCCAGCACCGGGAATCATGCCCATGAGGTCCTTCATGTTCCCCATTTTTTTGATTTGCTGGATTTGGCTCAAGAAATCATCGAACCCAAACTTGTTCTTGGCAATTTTCTTTTGGATTTTTCGAGCTTGCTCTTCGTCAAACTGCTCTTGGGCGCGTTCCACCAAGGAAACCACATCACCCATCCCCAAAATACGATCGGCCATACGTGACGGGTGGAATACATCAATGGCTTCCATTTTTTCACCGGTACCGATGAACTTAATGGGTTTGTCCACTACAGATTTAATGGAAATGGCGGCACCACCGCGGGTATCACCATCCAATTTAGTCAATATGACCCCATCAAAATTAAGGACATCGTTAAACGCCTTAGCCGTATTCACCGCATCCTGACCCGTCATGGAGTCTACCACAAAAAGGGTTTCTTGCGGTTCAATGGCTTTATGGATATTGGCAATTTCGGTCATCATTTGCTCATCCACCGCCAAACGACCGGCGGTATCTATGATCACCACATGACACCCTAAAGTTTTGGCATGCTTAATCCCAGCCTTGGCAATGGCCACTGGGTCGTTGTTCTCCCTGTCTGAATAGACCTCAACCCCAATTTGTTCACCAACCACGTGTAACTGATCAATTGCAGCAGGACGGTAGACATCACAGGCTACCAAAAGTGGTTTTTTGCTCTTTTTATTTTGAAGGAAATTGGCCAATTTCCCAGAGAACGTAGTTTTACCGGAACCTTGAAGACCTGACATTAAAATCACTGAGGGATTCCCGGAAAGATCAATGCCTTCGGTTTCGCCACCCATGAGTTCGGTCAACTCATCTTTTACAATCTTTACCATGAGCTGGCCTGGTTGCAGGGTGGTCAACACATTCTGACCCAGTGCCTTTTCCTTTACTGTATTGGTAAATTCCTTGGCTATCTTAAAATTGACGTCGGCATCCAGCAACGCTCTCCGAACTTCCTTGAGGGTTTCCGCAACATTGATCTCGGTTATCTGTCCATGCCCTTTGAGGGAGTGGAGTGCCTTATCCAGTTTTTCGCTTAAATTATCGAACATAGGTGCTCTTTATTTTAAAAGGAGGACAAAGTTAAGAATAATAACAAAGAAAAGGACGGCTTTGGGGAGAGCCGTCCTTCTCAAATCAAAAAGATTGGGGAAAATTTGTTATGGTTTTTCGAAGACCAGAGTTTCCAGTATTCCATCTCCACTCTCATCTTTCAATTCAATTCTGGTAGAGGTGACCGAAATTATTTTCCAATCCTCAGTTAATTCACCTAAACTACCTGCGGTATCAAAGTTGAGGTAGAATTTTAATCCTTCTTCAGAATCCCGAAGTATTCTCCACAAACCTTCAGCGGTTACGTTACCTAATTCTGATACTTCAACCTGATGCATGGTAGTGAAATTAAAATCCATGTCGTTGAACTCTGTGGTCAAATTAACCTCACCTTCTGAGTAAAGAGCCACATTCCAAGGACCGTCCATCATTATATTTCTAATTTCAGTTACATCGCCGTCATTGGCACTATCATCACAAACTCTGAGCAAAATCAATTCATAACCGATATCATCAACATCGAACTTTAATCGAGTATCTGTAAGTTCTCGAACAGGCCACTCAAAACTTACGCCAGGTTCGTCTCCAATGTTGATCATCAAGGACAGTACCAACTCACTGTTCAGTCCAATTTCCCAAGTACCTTCGGAAGTATTGATACCGTTACTCAAGGTTACCACACCTTCAGCCATGAACTTAAATTCATAACCTAAAAGTCTATCGATTTCCTCACCTTGATTCTTGACTTTTTTGATGATCCATTCGCACTCACTCAGAATATTCCTCAAGATAGTTGGGTCAGGCTCTTCGCCTGGGGTAACATCACAACGTTGTTTAAGGATAATTTTGTTGCCGTTATCATTATAGAACTTGATGGTTTGTTCATCTAATTCATAGACCAACCACTCAATATTAAAGTCGACTAGAACATCAAAATCCAAAGCTACAAGAACACCAGCGTCTGTGGCAGTTGTACTCCAAGTACCGTGCAAAGTATTGCCAATTCGGTCGTTAACTACAACGCTACCATCTTCCTTGAACACCATAAGGTACTCCAAATACTGTTGGGTCTGATCTACATTCTCACGATGCATTTCGCGAACTTCCCATGGGCATTCCACCAAATAGGCATCCAAGCGTTCCTTGGTGAAGTCGTCATCGTTATAATCGTTATCGTCATCTTCATCGCATTCATTTTTGGCATAACCAAGGGCCGTATCCAATGAAGCATTGTTTTCCACTACGATTTCTGTCCCGTCATATTTTTTGAGGGTTATCGGAAATTCAATGCTGACAATGGCATTATCTTCGAGCTCATCAAAGAACCTTCTCATTTGTTCATCACTCTCAATTTTTACCTGACCCGATTGCTGAAAGTCAACATCAAAAGTGAAAAGGGTAATAGGGTAAACAAAATCGATACATTCAATGTCGTCATCATCTCCACCTTCAAAACATTCCTCGGTTTTGGCAATCAATTGTTCTTTGTTCTCGATTACGATTTCGGAAAAATCAGAAAGGGTAATGGTAATGGGAAAGAAAATTTCCAAGATATCATCATCACTGTCCAACTCATCAAAAATTTCTTCAATAGCGTGTAGATCTTCTTTGGAATCCAATGTAATTTCAATACCATTGACTTCAACGGTGTAGGGAAATTGTACGGCAAAACAACTGGCGCCATCCACAATGTTGTCATAAGAGCCATCATGGGAAGAGGTTTCCTTAATTAATTTGGCCACTGAAGAATTGGCTTGAATAGTTTCTTGATCATCGGTACCTCCTACTTCTTCGAACTCATTTTGACAGGAGGTAAAATTAAGGGCCGTAAGCATGAGCCCTAAGTACATTAAGTTGTTGATCAACTTTTTCATAACAATTTGAATTTTGGGGTTACAATTCAATCCTAAAACAACTCCGTTAAAAAAAACCCTACCAAATCTTAATTT
>JAUIBH010000162.1 GCA_030427985.1 Bacteroidia bacterium
TCCAAAAAGGAAACAACGTACAAACGGCTCCTGAAGGTGGCCTGAGCCATTGTTGAACACTTTAAATTGTTGGCGCGATATGGCACGGAAGTTCAAACCAGGAGATCGGGTCAAGGCCAAGGGAGTGTCCAGCAGTCCCAAGATGGAGGTTTCCAAGTATATCACCAAGAAGGAACCCATATTTGGGTTTGCGGACAATGACACCTATGTGGAATGTGTGTGGTACCGTGATGGTGAGCGAAGATATCGGATATTCCATCAAAACCGTCTTTCCAAGGTGCAGGACACCAAGGGAATCTTCAAGACCTAGCGGACAATCAGTGACCAAAAGAATGTTGAACCTTAAACGAACAAAAAATGAAAACTCAAATCCTATTTTATACAGTTCTGTTACTGGCCCTTAACAGTTGTCAGGGCCAAAAGAATAAAGAAAACAAAATGACTAAGGAAGAAAACAACAAAGAGGTAGCACAGCCCAAGGGCAGTTGGAAAGTCGACCGGGAATTCGACGAGAACGGAAACCTTATTCGCTACGACAGCGTCTATACCTGGTCCTCAGATTCATTGGACAATCTGGCCGACCTTGACAGGGACAGCCTTTTGAACAATTTTGAATCCAAGTTCTATAGTCATTTTTCCCAATTCAAGAACCAAGGGTTCGGGGACATTTTTGAACCGGACTCCCTTTTCAGCAAAAGGTTCTTCAATGATGGCTTTTTTGAAAGTGATTTCGGGGAGGACTTTATGGAACTCGATCGCATAAGAAAGCGAATGATGGAAAGGCAGAGGAGATTTTTGGAAAAGTACCGCTCTGACTTGGGGGTCCTGGAAAGGGACAGCCTGTAGACAACATGATACGGGTTGGTCTTTGGCCAAACCTAGCTTTTTTAAAAACGAGCATTTGAAGAAAGGGGTGCCAACACCTCCTTCACTATAAACTTTTGAGGATGAAATCTGAAACATTGATCGATACCACACTTGGATTGGTGCTCTCCGGCGGAGGGGTTAAGGGAATGGCCCATATTGGGCTTTTGAAGGCCCTGGAACAACGCGGGATCTATCCAAGCCAGATATCGGGCGTAAGTGCCGGGGCACTCGTTGGCGGATTGTATGCAGATGGGGCCTCCATTGAGGAGATGCTCCTTTTCTTTAAGGAAACCCCTTTGCTCAAATACAACTTCGTAACACTGAACAAACCAGGGCTGTTCGATACGGACAAGTATCTTCCCTTCTTTGATGACTTTTTCACTGCACGTAGGTTCGAGGATCTCGATAAGCGGCTTATAGTAGTGGCTACAAACCTGTTAAAGGGTGAACCGGTGTATTTCGAAAAGGGGGAACTGTTCGGGCCTTTATTGGCCTCGGCGGCTCTGCCCCCGGTGTTCAGTCCAGTGTCCATCGATGGCCAACTCTTTGCAGATGGAGGCATCATGAACAATTTTCCGGTGGAACCCTTGGCAGGTGCCTGTGATGTAATTATAGGGTGTTATGCCTCGTCCATGAAGGAAGTGGGAAAGGGCCAGATCAAGAGCAGCCTTCAAATTTCACAACGGGCCAATCTTCTGATGTTGCACGCCAACGCCATGGACAAACTGTACATACCAGATCTGCTTATCGTACCGGAGGAACTGGGGAAGATCAAGGTTTTGGACAAAAGAGGAATAGACAAGGCTTTTTTCCTTGGCTACGATCATGCCAACCGGAAACTGGATGAATGGTTACAATAAAACAAGAGCCCCTAGGGTGAAGTAAGCTTTAAGTAAAAACTAAAAAAGATTTGGATATGGGAACATTGGTAATCGGAATTACGGTGATGTTGTTCATCTATGCACTTTTCCTGCACATCACCTGCTATTATTTCTTAGGAAATGGGAATTCCAGAAGTTTGCACCTTAAAGATTTGGTCAAAAAGCTGAAGCAGTTTTTAAAATCAATGGACCATATGGAAAAACTACAGAAGCAATGAAAAATACTACAAAGCCATCAAAGGTCTCCCCTACCCCAATGGTCACTTTCTCCAATATGGGGTTCAATGTTTTTGCAATAGGATACTGTCAGATGATGCGCCTAGATCGGCTGCACCATTCTTCTTCTGAAATGAACTGGTTGAGGCTGAATTCGCTGCGATGGCCGTCGACAGAGATACGACCATAGATGGGTACTTTTCCGTCACTCCCTCTTTTTGAGGTATTGATCATGAAATAGATTCAGAAGAATTTTAATGGTATGGTCTACTAGCCACTACTTAAACCACTATTTTTTATATACTTGTTACCTACCGCTTTATTTTTAGTCGTTCAATTTCTTTTTTCAATGTCTGTTTTTCCGTTTCCGATTTTGTCAGTTTTATAGCTTGTTTATAATGTTCAATTGCTTTTTCAATGTCTGATTTTGCATATAAGTATCCCAACAACTCGTGATATTGGTTATTGTCCGTAAGTTTTAATTTCTCCGCTTCCAAAATCGCCTTTCCGTGTCCATAAACTTTTGAAAAAGCGAATGTCCTGTTCAATGCGGTTATGGGAGAGTATTCAATTAATATCAGTTGGTTGTACAATTGTAGAATGCTTATCCACTTGTCTTTATTATCCGTTGTGTGCCAATAGGCAATTCCCGCTTCTAAATGATATTTTGAAGTGTCGTTTCTGTTCATGGCCTTTACCAAATAGTAGTTCCCTTTTTTGATGAGCGATTTGTCCCAAAGGCTTTTGTCTTGTTCGTCAAAAAGTATGGTTTCACCTTTTTTGTTGGTTCGGGCTTCGATTCGTGAGCTCTGAAAGCACATTAAAGCCAACAATGCATTGGCTTGCGGTGTGTTTGTCAATACATTTTCTGTCAATATTAAATTCAATCTGATGGCTCCCGAAGAAAGTTCTTTTCTTATGATTTGGTTGTTTGATTTTGAAAAATATCCTTCATTAAACAACAAATACAGGGTTTGTAAAACTGTTTCTTGTCTTGATTGAATTTCGAATTCGGACAATGCTTTTATTTGGAAATTATCATTGCGAAGATTATTTCTCGCCCGTTGCAACCGTTTTTTAATGGTTTCGGTTTTTGTGATAAACGCATTGGAGATTTCTTCCACGCTAAACCCGCAAAGAATTTGAAGTGCTAATGCAATTTGATTTTCGGAACTGTTTACAGGATTGCAAACCGCAAAAATCATTGCTAATTGGCTGTCAGAAATAATTTGCTCATTAAATTCAAAATCGTTTTCCTTTTTGGGTCTGTCCAATTTTAAATCATTTTTGATTTTAGTCTCAAAAACTGAAATATGCTTGAAAT
>JAUIBH010000163.1 GCA_030427985.1 Bacteroidia bacterium
TAATAAATTAGGTAATTTAATTGGGCATTTTGTTCAATTTTGGGACGATGTCAAAGCGGAAAGCCAATGTTTTCAATGCCTCCGAGCTATATTGACACTTTTCGCAGCTATGAGGTCACTAGGCCTAATAATGTACCGCTGACTGCTTATTGTTTATTCGTAGCCCTTGATTCTTGGCTATTGGAAGTCAAAAGATGAACTTGGATTTGAGACTTGAACTTGAGTTTTTTTCTGCCCACTGGACTACTGTTAGTTAAATCAAAGATGTTCCACCAACCATTTTCTAAAAGAATAGAAATTTTGTTGGGAAACGCCATGACCTATAGGAAATTCCTCATAGGTAAAGTGAATGTCCAATTTTTGTAGAAAATCCGGGGTTTTCTGGGCCCATTCTACGGGAATCACTTGGTCTACCTGCCCATGGGAAGCGTAAATATGGAGATTGCTATGGTCCTTTTCAGCGTAGTCTTCCCGCAAAACACCTTCATTGATGTAACCGCTCAATGCTACCAAATTCTTCACTTTTTCAGGAAAAGAAAGAGCAACGGCATAGCTCAATATCGTACCTTGACTAAAGCCCAGAAGGGTGATGTTTTCTTCATCCAAATCAAAAGCAGCGATAGACTCATCCAAAAAGGCCACAATTTTGTCCCGGGATTTTTTGGCCTGTTCATCATCACTCCATTTACCATACTCCGCATCAAAATTTATGGCATACCAAGCATGGCCGAAGGGATCTAAATCATAAGGGGCTCTAACGGAAATCACCTCCAATTCCTCTGGTAGTTCAGAAGCGAAAGAAAACAGGTCCTCTTCATTGCTTCCGTATCCGTGAAACATGAACAAAGCAGGTTTTTTTCCTGATGTCAAGGTTGAAGGGCGATGTAGGTATTCCAAAGATAACGAGGTCGGGGACATTGTAGAATTTTAAGAAATAAAAGTAAACCATTTTTGAAAATACGTGCCCAAGACGGGTAGGGGCTGGGTCTTTTCATTGAGCGCTTGCAGAAATCCATATCCCCAAAGCACAAGATAAAACAGGTATAGCGGGATGGATAGATAAACAATCCCCATAAAGGTAAGCGCTATGGCCAAGGCATGAAATAACAAATGAATTCCAAATGCCTGACGAATATGAAAACGCGCAAAAGCATTTTTGGGTTCCATGTTCATGGTAATGGCAATCAAACACCCTACAATGGTGATGTAAGCTACGATGGCGGTTGTTCTTCCAGGATTTGACTTGCTCAAAATATTATATTGATGTTTTGTCGTTATTGATTACTCCGTAAACTTGTCCCTTTAGTTGTGCTCCCAAAAACATGCTATTTTTTGAAGTGGAGACAATTTCTTCAATGCTAAAGGTACTTTCCCCATCTGGATTAAATAGGGTGAGACAAGCTTTTTCACCTTCCTTTAAAATAGGGGTTTCCAGGCCAAATCGCTCCCTGCCCTTTGTCAAGAATGATACAGTTTCTTCCACGCCAAGGATATTGTTAAGGCTTCCGAAGACAGTTTCCAGTCCAAGAGAGCCATCAATGGCATTGTCGAACTCCACCCGTTTGCCTTCCACGTCAATGGGAATATGGTCACTGGTCACAAAATCTATGGTGCCTTCTTTTAATCCTTTGAGCAATGCCTTTACATCTTGTTTGGTTCGTAAGGGAGGAGATACTTTAAAATTGGTGTCAAAATCTTCCAGCGATTCATCGGTAAAAACCAAATTATGCACGGCAACACTGCAACTCACATCCAATCCCTTTTTCTTGGCATTTGCAATCAGTTTCACAGATTCTGCTGTGGAGATGGTTGGGATGTGCAATTTTCCTCCCGTGTATTCAAGAATAAATAAATCCCTGGCAATTTGAAGCTCTTCAGCCAAGGCAGGAATTCCTTTAAGCCCCAACCGGGTAGAAACTTCACCTTCATGCACAATACCCTTTCCCTTGATATAGATATCCTGTGGATAGGAAAAGACCAATCCATCAAAATTTTGGGCGTACAACAAGGCTAACTTTAAGAGATTGGGATTTTCAATCTGATGTTTGAAATCATAATACCCCACTGCACCAGCATTTTTCATGTCGAACAGCTCCGCCAAATCAACACCTTCTGCATTTTTTGTGAGTGTTCCCAAAGGATATAGACTGGTGGGTTTACCAAGACTCCGTTCTTTCAAGAAGACCACATCCGAACTGGTATCGGGTACGGGATAGGTGTTGGGGTACAGCACAATGTCCGTAAATCCGCTTTTACTGGCCACGCGAAGTCCGTTCGCAATGGTTTCCCGTTCTTCATGGCCGGGCTCTCCAAAACTCACCCCACTATCAAACCAGCCCAACGAAACATGAAGATTTTTAAGGTCGATTACTTTTGTATTGGAAGGCGTTTCAATAGTGGCGGCAATCTTTTCAATAATCCCTTTTTTAATAAGGATGTCCCGCTTTTTCAAGTGTAACGCCTTATTTTCTGGGCACACGATTTTTGCAGACTTCAGCAGAATGTTCATGTAATGAATTTTTGGATGAGTACCTCGGTCAACGCCAAAAGCAACGCTAAAATAACAAACCATTTCCAATATGCGGTAATATTGCTTTCGGCTTCCAAGTATTCAAAAAGTGATGCAATGGAATCTTGGGTGTTGGTGTTTGGCAGGCTTTCAACCTCTAGGTAGTTAAGTTTACTTTCAGCTCTAGGATAATTAAAACTGATATTCTGTAAGGGTCGTCCCTGTTGATTTATGGTGTAAATACCATCTGATGTGGGATTTTGATCAAAAGTCAAGCGTACCCGGTTGGGGAATGTTTGCTGCAACGGAATAAAGTCGTAATCGGTTTTTGAAACATTTAGAATGTCTTCGCTCCCCAAATTTGTGCCAATATCCACAGCACTGATGTCTCCAAGGGTATGGTAAATATCCGGACTTTGTAGGCTTGAAGTGGCCATGTTGTAAAATGTGGGTACGATTAAGGGCGAATTTTTAAAGTTGGAATTATCCGTTTCCAGCGATGCGGTAAAAAGATAGAACCCATCATTGCCCAACAGAAAGGCATCATTGCCTTCCAGAGCCAAGATTTTGGACATTCGCGATTGCACCTTAAAATATTCCTTTACGGTAGGGTATTGAAAATTGGTCACTTCCTTTTCAAATACGTTTTTGTACAGCGGGTGATTAAATGAAATGGAGGTCACTTTAGTATTGTTGGCTATCTTTTCAGTGAATCTTATGGCAGATAAAGAAGATAAAAATGCATTGTAGGAGGTTAAATCACCTTCATT